>NZ_JASFYM010000006.1:29261-92597 GCF_030055635.1 Methanothrix sp.
TGTGAGTGGATATTTAGAGCGGAGTGCAGGAGATCCCCCTTCAGGGGGCGCTCTCAAACCTCCTGACCAGCTCTTCCTTGATCCTCTTTATGGCCTCGACAGCAGGCCCGCCAACATCTACGGGCGCCTTTCCTGTGAGATCTGCCTCTATCAGATTCCTGTCGAATGGTATGGTCCCGAGAACAGGTATTCCCATCTCCTCGAGCTTCTCCTTCACTATTCCGGGATCGTCGGTCTTGTTGATCACGGCAAGCAGGTTAGTTATTCCTATGTTCTCGCCCAGCCTCTTGATCCGCTCCACGGTCTCTATGGATCGCAGGCCGGGCTCTACAACCACTATCATCGCATCGACGCCTCTCGCGGTGCCCCTGCCGAGGTGCTCTATGCCAGCCTCCATGTCGAGTATCACGACGTCCTTCTCCCTGGAGATGACATGCCTGAGAAGGGCCTTCAGGAACGCGCTTGCAGGACACATGCATCCGCTCCCGCCCGTCTCCAGGGTGCCCATGACAGCGAACCTCACACCATCCGGACCCGTGCATCCGCATCTCTCTATCACATCATCCACCTTTGGGTTCATACGGTACATGCCCATCGGCATGCTCGCCCTCTCCTCGATGAGCTCCTTGTATTCGGTGATCGGCCTCGGATTCTTCTCTATCCCAAGAGCCGATCCCAGGTTCATGTCAGGGTCAGCGTCTATCGCGAGAACCCTGTAGCCATCACGGGCGAAGAGACGCGCAAGCGTTCCGGCGAGAGTTGTCTTGCCAACACCACCCTTTCCTGAGACTGCGAGCTTTATGCGACGACCCCCAGAGTCTGAGTTTATATTCACGTAAAGGATAGAGGTATATATCGTTTGCACCGGGGGGAGCGAGCTGGTCGAGAAGATAATAAAGCGGGACGGTAGAACGGTCGATTTCGATCCCTCAAGGATATCCAGGGCGATATCCAGGGCATTCGATGCGCTGGGTATCGTGGACGAGAGAACGCCCGTGGAGCTCGCCGGAAGGGTTGTGGCTATTGTTGACGAACGCTTCAGGGATAGAATACCGTCCGTGGAGGACGTCCAGGATATCGTCGAGGAGGTTTTGATAGATGCCGGCTACGCTCAGGTCGCCAAGGCGTACATACTCTACAGGCAGAGGCGGTCTGAGATAAGGGAGGCGAAGCACTATCTTGGAGTTTCAGATGATCTCAAGCTCAGCGTCAACGCGGTCGAGGTTCTGAAGAAGAGGTATCTGAGAAGGGATGAGCTTGGGAATGTCATCGAGACCCCTGGGGAGATGTTCGAGCGTGTCGCCTCCGCGGTATCCGCTGTGGAAAGACGCTATGGTGGGGATGCTGATGGTTTCAGGAACAAGTTCCTCTCGATGATGAGATCTCTCAGCTTCCTCCCGAACTCCCCTACGCTTATGAACGCGGGCCTCCCCCTCGGCCAGCTCTCGGCATGCTTTGTGGTTCCCGTGGAGGACTCGATCTCCGGGATATTCGACGCTCTGAAGTACATGGCGCTCATACACCAGAGCGGTGGGGGGACCGGATTCAGCTTCTCCAGGCTCCGCCCGAAGGGGGATGTTGTGAGGAGCACGGGCGGGGTCGCAAGCGGCCCGGTATCGTTCATGCGCATATTCGACGCCGCGACAGAGGTCATAAAGCAGGGCGGGAGGAGACGGGGCGCGAACATGGGCGTCCTGAGGGTTGATCACCCTGATATAACAGAGTTCATCGCATGCAAGGATCGCGGCGGCATGGAGAACTTCAACATCTCTGTGGCGATCACAGATGTGTTCATGCGCGAGTGCGAGCGCGATGGCTCTGTGGAGCTGATAAACCCCAGGACCGGGGAGGCGACCGGTGAGATGAACGCCAGGGATCTGATGGTCATGATGGCGACGTACGCATGGCGCCGCGGTGATCCCGGGGTGATATTCATAGACAGGATAAACGCGCTGCACCCTGTGCCTGGGCTCATAGAGGCGACGAATCCGTGTGGAGAGCAGCCGCTCCTGCCATTCGAGTCATGCAACCTGGGGTCTGTGAACCTGAGCAGGATGGTTGAGAGGGGCGAGATCTGCTGGGATAGACTTGAGGAGACCGTAAGGCTGGGGGTCAGGTTTCTCGACGATGTCATAGATGCGAACAGGTTCCCGCTGAAGCAGATAGAAGAGGCAACCCTCCGCACGAGAAAGATCGGGCTTGGGGTCATGGGGTTCGCCGAGATGCTGATCCAGATAGGTGTGTCGTATGCATCCCAGGATGCCCTCAGGATCGCGGAGGAGCTGATGGCTTTCATCACAAAAACAGCACGCGAGGAGTCGTGTGCTCTGGGGAGGGAACGGGGATCGTTCCCGCTCTTCGAAGAGTCCTCTTTGAAGAACTGGGATGCGATGAGGAACGCAACCGTAACCACTATCGCCCCCACAGGCACGATAAGCATAATCGCCGGCACATCCTCTGGCATAGAGCCGCTCTTCGCCGTGTCCTTTGTTCGCCATGTGCTCGAGGGGGCGAGGCTTATAGAGAGCTCGCCGCTCTTCGAGAGGATGGCAACTGAGAGGGGAATAATGACTCCGGCACTCAGAGCAGAGGTCGCGCGCAGGGGCTCGATACAGGATATTCCAGGTATTCCGGAGGAGCTGAAGGAGCTGTTCCTCACAGCCCTGGACATAAGCCCAGAGCAGCATGTCAGGATCCAGGCAGCCTTCCAGAAGCACACAGACAATGCGGTCTCGAAGACCGTGAACCTCCCGGAGAAGGCGTCTGTGAGCGATGTCATCAGGGTATACAGGCTGGCCTACGAGCTGGGCTGCAAGGGAATCACCGTTTACAGGTACGGCTCCAGGGAGCAGGTCCTCTACCTCGGAGAGCCCGATGCTCTCGCGAACGGCTGCAGGTTCTGCGGTGGATGATCGGCTGCCTATAGGTGATCTTCTTCCCGGACTGAAGACAGGAGTTCACAACTGCTGTCCTCCATCATAATCCGAGATGCTTCATGAGCTCGCCGGCGCTCAGGGTGTTTATCACATCAGATGGCTCCAGCCATCCCCGGCGTGCGACCGTGACCCCGTAGCGCATGAAGCCCAGCTGCTCAGGCGAATGCGCGTCTGTGCTGATCGCCATCTTCACCCCGATCTCCTTCGCTCGCCTCGCCCATTCGTCACTGAGATCCAGCCTCTCCGGATACGCATTTATCTCCATGATCGTGTCTGTTCTCGCGGCTGTCTCCAGGATGAGATCCATGTCGACCTGGTACGGCTCCCTCCTCCCTATGATCCGACCGGTGGGGTGCGCGATTATGTCGACGTGCTCGTTCTCCATCGCGGCCACGAGCCTGCTGTTGATCTCGCGCTCCTTCTGGCTCTGCGCCATGTGGATCGCAGCCACAACCACATCGCACCTCTCCAGGATCTCATCTGCATAGTCCAAACTACCGTCCGCCCTTATGTCCACCTCTGTGCCGGCGAGTATCCTGAATCCCTCGAGCCGCTCGTTCATCCTGGATATCTCGTCTATCTTCTCCAGCATTCTCTTATCGGAGAGGCCTCCGGCTATCCCGACGCTCGGAGAGTGGTCTGTGATTGCTATGTACTCATATCCCAGCGATCTTGCGCGGGAGACCATATCCTCGATGGATCCGATGCCATCTGACCATGTGCTGTGCACATGGAGATCTCCTCTGATGCTGGATAGATCCACGAGATGTGGAAGTCTATTGGCAAGCGCCGCCTCAATCTCACCGCGATCCTCCCTCAGCTCAGGAGGGATGTACTGCATGCCCAGAGCTCTGTACACATCCTCCTCGCGATCGAAGAAGAGCTCCTCGCCGGTATCCAGCTTCTTGAGGGAGTACTCTGAGAGGGAGTAACCGCGCTGGAGCGCTATGCTGCGCAGCTTCACGTTGTGCTCCTTGGAGCCTGTGAAGTACTGGAGCAGGGTTCCATAGGATCTCGGCTCGACGATCCTCAGATCGACCTGAACGGTGCCCTCGACGATGATGCTCGCCTTCGTCGGCCCCTGGCCTAGGATCTCATCAACCATCGGCATGCGAACGAACGCGGCTATTGCATCTGACGGCCTTGATGAGGTCGCCAGGATGTCTATATCCCCAACGGTCTCCTTTCCCCTCCGGAAGCTGCCGGCGACGGTGATGTTGCTAAGACCCTCGATGCCCCCAAGGTAGTGCATGATTCTGTCCACGATGCGCGCAGCAACGCTGAGCGGTATTCTTGTGGATCGCCTCCTGTACCGCTCTATCGCCTTCAGGATGTTCGTCTCCTTCGTAGGGCCCATGCCGGGAAGCCTTCGGATTCTGTGCTGCCGCGCAGCAGCCTCCAGCTCGTCGATTGTCGACACACCAAGCTTCTCGTGGAGGAGCGCGACGGTCTTGGGACCAACACCCTGAAGCTGGAGCAGCTCCTTCATTCCCTGTGGTGTGGAGGATACAAGATCGTCATACGCTTTTATGTGGCCTGTCGTGAGATACTCAGATATCTTCTCTGCTATCGCCTTCCCGATACCGGGTATTCTGTCAAGCTCACCGCGCCTCCAGACATCCTCTATGTCCTCCTTGAGGGACTCAATCGCCCTCGCTGCTTTGCTGTACGCTATCACCTTGAAGCGGTTCTCCCCCCTCAGCTCCAGCAGCTCCCCCATCTCATAGAGTATGGCCGCGATCTCCTTGTTTCTCACAGGATTAAAATTGTGCAAGGTGGTATAACAAACTTGGCCATGTGTGCGGCCACACGCGGGATCTGGGACAGATCCACGCTGAGCGTAGAACTACATAACAGCGCTGGTTCTCAGCGCGATGCTCTTTGATACTCTCTTCCTGGAATTTCAGGAGCAGAACTTCAGCTCATCTCAGCTTGTCCAGTGCCGAGCACGATGGATATCCGCCCTGCGACTGTACTGGCGTTATCATAACGTTGGACGTCGCGATGGCGCTTCCGCCCCGGCCCATGTTGATCGCTATCACGGTGATCTTGTCCAGGGAGATGTCCATGTAGTTTATCCTGGGCGCGCTCTCCGCGATCTCACCGCCGTATGAGAGATCCCTCTCCATATTCGAGTTCATTGCAACAAGATCTCCGCTGCTGGAAGGCGCGAGCCTGGCGAAGGACGCACTTGGAATCTCAGGGACATCAGACTGCATGAGGCTTAAATTGCTGGATTTCCGGAGAAAATCCTGATGGAAAGCCCTAACGTCCTCTATGGAGAGGCTCTGCATGCTCTCCTGTGCTGATGCGTTTGCGAGAAAAATCAGTGCAACACCCGTCAGCAGAACAAGAACGCTGACGGGCGGTTGCATATCGTTCATAACCTTCTGCTACTCCCCTGTTCACTTCTGCTGGTCGGTTATTGTGACTGTGTTTGTGGCCCTGCTGCCAGCACCAGCGCCGAGGGCAATCTGCTGTGGGAGTCCGATCCTCTGGAGATTGATCGTCGGTGTGGCGTTACAATCACAGACATCACAGCAGGCGTTTGCATCCTGGCTCTTCGTCACGGTCTTTGTATTTGCTGCAACTGCACCGAACGCCGCAACCGCCACATCAGGTCCGGCTGCGGAGTAGATATCATTGTAGTTGTAGTTCTGTCCTGGAATGACCGGGAACGCGAAGCCAGCGCCGCCCGCGGAGTAAACTCCATTGGCAGCTATGAACGCCGTCTGA
Organism: Methanothrix sp.; assembly: GCF_030055635.1. Taxonomy (NCBI): domain Archaea; kingdom Methanobacteriati; phylum Methanobacteriota; class Methanomicrobia; order Methanotrichales; family Methanotrichaceae; genus Methanothrix; species Methanothrix sp. The sequence goes on from NZ_JASFYM010000006.1 coordinate 34,934, forward strand.
GATGTGCCCATCCCAGCCATCGGGGCAAAGTCCTGGGCCATGGCAGTGGTCAACAGCGCCAGTGTCACAGCCAGCAATATCGCTCCTTTCATGCTTTTTTTCACCACCCATACATCCTTTAGATGTAAGAGTTAGTCTACTTGGAATTATTTATATTTTTTGGTAACTTTCTTAAGTCCAGGTTATATATTCTAACAAAGATATCAAACGAATCTAACCACATGCCGGCAATTAAATCTGATTAATACCGGTGTATTGGACATATACCAGGACCAGATATCTCAAAAATGGTCCGTGTCGCGATACAAACAATCTTATACTATCATAATATAATATTCTAAACTGAACAGCAAAGCTAATTCTGTTTGTTGAAGGAAAGTACCTGCGCAGCTAAAAGGCGCAAACCTCTGGAGCAATGCTGTCAATTACCCTTCAGTGCTACCCATCCGCTCTTCTACTATGCACTCTTAGGGTATAAACTTTCCGAAAATGATGCTGAACGCCGGAAAAGCGCGGAGAATCCGCGTCTGGCTGAATAAAGCCGCCGATGGGATTCGAACCCATGAACTGCTGATATACCGGAGCCTGAGGCTCATACGAATCAGCCGCTCTAACCGGGCTAAGCCACGGCGGCACAGGATGGTGTTGAGGAGGATCCTGATTTAAGCGTTACGATCAAGCGTTGCGATCTACGAAGGGGGCCTGTCTGAATAAAACCCAGAGGATCATCCAGGTGAATTAGCGGAATATTGAGAATGGCGAAAGGGAAGCTTCAACGGTACCGGAAATCCGGACCAATCCAGCTTTCCGATAATTCGCGGAGATGAGCCAGCCGGTTCACTAAGTGGCTACTTATAGTAGCCATTGCGTCTACGATGGCAGATGCACCTGCAGGGCTGCGAGAGCAGGCCGTCGAGCTGGTTGATGCCAGGTATAAGTGGCTACTTATGGCAGTCGCTGCCTCTACGTCAGTAGAAGCATACTGGATGAACCAGATCGATGAAACCTTCGACTGCGTCGAGAGGCTTCGACAGAGTCGAAGCAAATCGAAGCGCGGGAGGGTGGAAGTCACGCCAACAACTTAAAATGCGATCCCGACACAGAGAGTGTGGAGCTCCGAAGGTGCTCATTTCAGGTAAGAGGTGAGTCAGTTGCCTCCTGTCAACAAGGCGATAGTCTTCCTGGGGCCTGAGGACTGCTACGGCCCGTGTGGCTGCGGGATGGACATGGCCATTCTGCCCGTGCTCGTGCCAAAGGACTGGTACCTTGAGGAGTGCCCTCCTGAGGTGGCGAACGATTTCTTCTGCATGGGTGAGGACTTCAGAAGGATAAGTGGCTTCACAATAAACAATGTCTTTGAATATGAGATGAACGGAGTCGAGTACTTTGCGAACTTCTCATGCTGCAGGGAGTGCGCAGAGCGCGCGGTGAACCAGGGATATGCCATCTGGGCTGACAGGGATTACCCGATGTCTCTGAGGTGAGGTGCTTGGCATGCAGGATCTACACAACGCCTGATTGCCCGAGATGTGAACAGCTGAAGGCGTTTCTTGAGAGCAGGGGCGTGAGCTTCGAGGTTGTCGACATGACAACAGCCGAGGCTCTCACAGAGCTCAGGGTCAACGGAGTGTTCACGATGTCAGCGCCTGTGCTGGAGATGAACGGCAGGTTCTACACAACAGGAGACCTCTTCGATGGGGATCGGCTCAGGGAGCTGAAGCTCTAGAACTCCATGCCCCTCACCCTGTTTATATCGAACACCGCCGTCTTGGCGACGTGCATGACCGCGAAGGTCCCTGCCTGAATCGGGTCTGTGACGACGAGGTCTGCCTGCTTGGGAACTGTGCCCGCCATCTTCAGGGCTATGACGGGTATACCCTCCTTCTGGAGCTTCGCCACCTCCTCTGTTATGCGCCCGCCCATCAGAGCGCCTGCCAGAATCAGTATTGAGGCTCTGTGAAGCCGGCTCACAGCGCTCACGGCATCAGCGATCGCATCCTCTCCCACAAGCGGGATCGTGTCGACGCTTATCCTCTCCCCACGCAGGTTGTGCCTGTCGGCCTCGCTGACCGCTCCGACAGCAGCCTGGGCGACCTGGGCGCCTCCACCTATGATTATGACCCTCGAGCCGTAGATCTGGTTGAATGAGGGATGCACTGTGACTTCATAGACCATTGGCATCGATCTGAGTGCCTCAACCACTCCCTCGACACCACCACGCACATCCCCCTCGATCTCCATGTAAACAGTCCCCTTCCCCCTGTTCACGCCCCTGTCCAGGACGAACTGCTGGGTGTAGACGATGTTGCCGCCGTGCTCCGCCACCACGCCCGCTATATCGCGCAGCATCCCGGGCCTGTCCTCGCATATTATGTTTATCGCAAAGCTCGTCTTATCCCCCATTATCTCAGACCTCCATCAGACCTCAGTGTGATAAGCACCAGATGAATCTTTAGATCATTCACCTCTGAAAAGGCTCGTTGCAGCCCATGTGCCTGGCAACCATGCGCCCCTTCACTACTGTGTCCGCTGAAAGGCATCCTGAAAGGAGGTCATTCATCTATATACTGAATATAGATAAGGTCTTTATGCTGCACATCGATCTCTGGGGTTGTATGAGTGTCTTGCCCCCTGCCCTGAGAAGGATGCACGAGAGGATCATAGAGGCCGTGCTCCTGATTACAGCAGCGACTTCCATCATTCTCATGACACTCATCTTCGCATATCTCGTAAGAGAGAGTTTGCCTGCACTCTCTGAGGTTGGTGTGCTGAACCTGGTCCTGGGCGAGAAGTGGCACTCCTCTGGAAACATCTTCGGGATGCGTCCCCTGATAGTGAACACGCTCCTGGTCTCTATCCTCGCACTGGCGATAAACATGGCGGTGGGCATACCCCTTGCCATATATCTGGCAGAGCTCTCCGGACCCAGGAGCAGAGCCGTGCTGAAGCCGGCTGTGGAGCTGCTCGCCGGGGTTCCATCGATAGTGTATGGATTTCTGGGCATCATAATTCTCGTGCCTTACCTGGGGAACACCTTCGACATGCTCACAGGCAGATCAATACTGGCTGGCGCAATACTGCTCGGAGTGATGTTCATACCCTCGATAACGACGATATGCGAGGATGCATTGAGGGCGGTGCCGACCGAGTTCAAGGAGGGCTCGATGGCCCTCGGAGCGACGAGATGGCAGACGATAAGGTATGTTGTGCTTCCGGCAGCCTCGTCCGGCATAACAGCGGCAGTGCTTCTGAACATAGGCAACATAATCGGCGAGACGATGGCTGTGCTGCTGGTTGTCGGGAACATCGCCAGGATTCCCAGACCTATATACGATGTCTTCGACCGTGGCGCGACATTCACCTCTGTGATAGCAGGAGAGATGGGTGAGGTGGCACACGGCTCACTGCACTACCACGCGCTCTTCGCTGTGGGGCTGATGCTTCTCATAATAGTATCAGTACTGAGCGTGATAGGAGATCTCGCTCGCGAGCGCATCAGGAGGAGGTTCGGTGGCTACTGATAAAAGAACAGAAGCGCTCACAGCTGCAGGCGCGATTCTGCTTCTCACATCGCTGATGGCGCTGGTCATTCAGCCGCCGCTTGGACATCTCCTGGTGCTCTGGAGATCTCTCCTTCCAGTTGCGACGCTCATGCTCATCCTGCTGGCCCTCAGGCTGAAAACCAGAAGTGCGATTGTTGTGTACCTCGATGCCCTGATCATCATCGCGATCGAGATCTTTCTTCTATTTTCACGTCCAGATCTTGTCATCAGCCCCTCAAACCTGGGTGCCTCATTCAGCTACAGGCTTCTTGCGCCATCAGCCGTGTTCATCGCGGGCGTTTTGATTTTAAAAGATGCCATCAACATGCTCTACGGTTTCGGCGCAAAGGCGAGAGAGGTTCTGGCTTTCACGCTTATCAGATGCTCGGCGGTGCTGGCCATTCTGATACTAGGCGGCATACTGTCGGTGATCCTTTACAACGGCATTGGCGCCATAAGCATCGAGTTTCTGACAGAGCCGCACAGGAACCTCGGGCAGGAGGGCGGCATTGTGACGTGCATCGAGGGCACGATGTGGCTTGTCCTCGGCGCCATGCTCGTCTCAGCCCCGCTCGGCATAGGCGCGGGAATATACCTGAACGAGTACTCGAGGAGCCACACGCTCAATCGCCTGATAACGATATCGATAAGCTGCCTCAACGGGGTTCCGTCAGTGGTCTACGGTCTCTTCGGGCTCGCATTCCTCGTCACAACATTCGGAATATCACTGCTTGCGGGATCTGTGATCCTGGGGCTCATGAACCTGCCGACGATAATTCTGACGACGCAGGAGGCGCTGAAAGCGGTTCCTGACTCCCTGCGCGAGGGAAGCATGGCCCTGGGGGCCACAAAGTGGCAGACGATCATGAGGATAGTCATTCCCTCAGCGCTTCCGGGCATACTCACAGGTTTGATAATCGGCGTGGCGAGGGCAGCCGGAGAGACCGCGCCGATCATGTGGACAGCTGTGACCTTCACCCCAGTGTATGTGGATAAGGTCTACGGCGTGTTTCCGGATGTGTATCAGCCTGTGAACAACCTGTGCTATCATCTTCTGCAGCTGATATACTTCCTAGGAGCGTGGGATGTGGAGAGAAGAGCATGGGGAACGGCTCTGGTTCTCATGGGCCTGGTGCTGGCTATGAACCTCCTGGCGATAGTTGTAAGAAACCACTACAGAAAGAAGATAAGGTGGTAGGTGCTGCAGCTCTGATACACCCCGGTTCCCCCTGCTCAGAGCGATGCTGCGCCCATCACGGCGCGCACAACTTTGACCTCCGAGCCTCGCCGGATGCATGCCAGGCGAAAAACGCTCTCGAGGAGCATATCCTGGCTGTTCCCATCAGAGCTACAGCAAAAAAACTAATTGTAGTTATTAATACTTATAGATTTTGGTCGGTAAGCCGGACCTCTGGGTACCGGATAATGCTGCGGTTTGCTCATGTGCTCGCATCAAAGGTCAGTTCACCGCTTCACAGAAGAACAACCCTGAGCATGCCCCCCACCATCGCAGCCGCGATCAGTCGGAAGATCAGCGCTCTGGTTGTATCATAGGCTCCGAGCTCCTTCATCAGCACAGTCAGGGTTGCTACGCATGGGAAGTACATCGCGAGCACAACAGCCGCTATGACGAGCTGCTCCGGCGAGAGCCCAAGCGGGACGAACATGCCTATGCCGATATCCTTTCTCAGGAAGCCCAGAATTAGGGCTGTCGCAGCTTCCTCTGGGAGGCCGAGGATGCCTGAGACGACCGGCCTCGCCAGCTCCCCGATGCTCATCATGAGCCCTGTGATCTCGAAGATATTCATAACAACTATACCGATTCCTATGTAGGGGACTGCCTCTGATATGAATGTCCTGATGCGCAGAAATGTCTTCTTGAGCAGCGCACCGGCTACAGGCATCCTGTACTGAGGGATCTCCATGAATATCTCAGGCGATTCCTCGCGGATCATCCTGTGAAGAAGCATGCCCGAGATGATGAAAACTGTTAGCAGAGTCGCATAGACTGCGAAGATGTATCTCAGGCCGTATGGGGCCAGGATTCCGAATACCATCGCGGTCTGCGATGCGCAGGGTATGCTCATGGTCATGAGGGTTGCAGCGAGGAAGCGCTGCTTCGACGACTCCAGAACGCGCAGCCCCAGAACTCCAGGAACGCTGCAACCCATCCCGAGCACGCATGGTATTATCGCAGCGCCGTGGAGGCCAAGCCTGTGCATGAGAGCGTCCATAAGCACGCTCACCCTGGGAAGATATCCCAGGTCCTCGAGGAACCCCAGCACAAGATAGAAGGGCACGAGAAACGGGAGGACGATGCCGAATGGTATGTAGAGCCCTGTTGTCAGGAGGCCGAACGACTCCAGAAGCTCCGGAGATCTCCCCACAAGGATGTCATGCGCGAAACCCGATGTGTATCTACCGGCCAGCGAGAAGATCCAGTAGCTGTATCTCAGGAAGAGAGGATCGCTCACTTTTTCCGTGAAGAGCTCTCCGGCTCCCACGATCAGGCTGAACGAGATGTAGAGAACCACGAGCGCCACGGGTATCCCTGTCCAGGGCCGTATCGTGAGATCCTCCAGCCGCTCGAGGTGAGAGGGATGCCGGTGATGGACCTTCTGCACCCTCGATACGATCTCGCCAACCCTCTGCCACCTCTCTCCTGGATCCAGGCTCAGCGCAGGCGGTTTTGAAGCCATGGAGCTCTCGATCGCCTCCACGAGATCGCGTATTCCAAGTCCGCTGGCAGCAACCGTGGGCACCACCCTTATGCCCAGCTCCTCTGAGAGCCTCCCGACATCTATCTCAAGACCCTTCCTCACAGCAACATCCCAGAGGTTGAGGGCTACGACCATCGGGATCCCGCGCTCCTGGAGCTCCAGGGTCAGATTCAGGTTTCTTTCCAGGTTTGTTGCGTCCACAACGTTGACTATTAGATCAGCGCCCTGATCCAGTATGAGATTCGCGACCTCCTCCGCCTTTGAGCTCGGATCCAGTGAATACACGCCGGGGACATCTATCAGCGCGGCGCTCCTCCCCAGCACATTTATGCTGCCCTCTGTGTAGCCCACAGTTGTCCCTGGGTAGTTGGAGGAGATGGCATCAGCTCCTGTCAGCCTCGAGAATATCACGCTCTTGCCCACATTCGGGTTGCCCATGAGAAGTATCTTGAGTGGCCTCTCTTCCTGCATATCGAGACTCCTGCGGGAGGTTATCGGAAGGTTATCGAAGAGAAAGATATAGCTTCCCTGATGAGATGGGTATCGATGACATACGACCACAGAGAGCATGCAGGAAATGCCGGTGATCTCTGGAAGCACTTTCTGCTATCAGCGGCTGCTGCGTATCTTCTCTCAACTTCAGATCACCTGGTGTATGCAGAATCGCATGCCGGCTACCCGGAGTACAGGCTTGAGCCCGATGGGGAATGGAGATGGGGCATAGGGCGGTGCTGGCAGCTGAGATCAGAGGTCGAGAGCCCCTACTTCGCGGTCCTGGAGGAGATGAACGGGGATCAGCTCCTGAGATACCCCGGGTCTGCACAGATCGTTCTCAGGCTCGGCAGAACTCTCGGTCGGAGGGTACTGGCAGAGCTCTGGGATATCAGCGAGGACGTCGGGAAGAGCTGGCGCAGCTGCCCTGGCGTACATTTCCATCTCGGCGATGGCTTCTCCGGCGTGATGAAACTCCTGAAGATAAGCGCGCCGGGGTTGCTGCTCATCGACCCTCCCTCCCCGGAGGATCACGACAGGGCCATCGATCTTTTAACTGAAGCTGAAAACCGTGGCTGGTCGGCGATGAGCTGGCACATCATGGATAACGTGGAGTTTCCTGAATGCCTGGACCTGCATCCCCTGACGTTTCACGATGTGGGCCTGGAGGGCGGTAGGTGGCGGGGCTGCATCGTGGCTGTGTCATCTGGTGATGTGATTCTGAGGAGACGGCTGAGATCATGCGCGGAGAGATTCAGATCCACCCTGAGACGGCTGGTCGCAGGACAGGATGTTGTTTGAGAGATGGGCTCCGTGGAGGCATGCGGCTGAGACATCACCGGCCAGTGGCCGGGAAATCCCCACGAACCAGATCGAGATAGCTGCTGCTTATGGGCATCGCCATCCATCTGAGCTCAGAACTGGATATGATGTGCTCAGCCTTTCTCATCTCCAGTACCAACCCTGTCCAGGAGCGCCTTGAACTCTGGCCAGAGCTCTATTGGTATGCGCACGCCGTTCTTCGACCATCCAGTGTATCTCTCAGAGGTAAGATACTCCCTGATATCCACACCCACAGATCCCCTGAACTCCGTCTTTCTGATCACAACCTCAGTGCTCTCATTCTTTCTGATCCTCCCGATCTCCTCTTCCACCTCATTCACCTCAGACCCAGATCTCCGCTCCTGCTAAATACTTTGTGTACCCACAGAATGAGAAACCTGCGAGATGTGAGCATGGACAGAGCACTCTTCGAGATGGAGTACATAAAGTGGATACGTTCTGTTGCGGGGAAGGTCGGCAGCAGGATGGCATGCCTCTCAAAGCCTGAGCGGGATCGTCTGCTGAGCGAGTACAGGAGGCTCGAGGATCCTCTGGAGGTGTTTCGCGAGCTCTCAAGCATCGATCGTGTGAAGGGGCTGCATTGCGGGGATACTGAAAAGCATATATTTTTAGAGACAGATACGATCAACTTCTTTCCGTCGCTTGGTGGGAGGAGCAATGCGCTCGACTTCTCGATCTCTATGAGCAGGCGTATGTACTACAGGGGTCTCTGGTTCTCGATGATCTCTCTGAACAAAAGCTATGCGGAGAGGGCGACGGAGAAGATGCTTTTGTTCACGTTGGAGCACGAGCTCGAGGTGGCCAGGATATTTGAGGATATAACAAGGGAGTCAGGCTCAGAGGTCAGGACGTACGATTCAGAGCGCATAGGGAAACTGAACATCACCCCGGAGGATCTTAGGGAGGACGAGAGGCTCTTTCTGGAGCTGATCGGGACGCAGCCCCTGCTGCCCAGACCCTACTCAGAGATGGCTCTTCTTTTGTATCTTGAGGAGAACTTCTCGATCCTGAGACGCTTCGGAACTCCCAGCAACACTGCAGATGAGGAGGCGTTCGGCGCAGGCCTCTACGAGGAGTTCATCGGCTGGAAGGGATTCACGCAGAACAGCTACCGGATATTCGTCTCCGAGATAAGAAGCAAGATAAGAGACGCATACGCAGGCTATGCCTGAAGGCGGTTCGTGAAGTATTTATATAGTGTATGCTGTAGGGTGCATCATCGATACTCGAGGAGATCCAAAATTGCCAAAACCGGAAGTTAACATAGGCATGGTCGGCCATGTGGACCATGGGAAGACCACACTGGTCAGGGCACTGTCCGGCGTATGGACCGATCAGCACAGCGAGGAGATAAAGAGAGGCATATCGATAAGGCTTGGCTATGCCGATGCTACCTTCAGGAAGTGCCCGAGCTGCCCAGCGCCAGACTGCTACACAGTGGACGAGGTCTGCAAGCACTGCGGATCCCAAACCACCGTTCTCAGAACGGTCTCCTTTGTGGACTCCCCCGGCCACGAGACCCTCATGGCCACAATGCTCTGCGGGGCTGCGATAATGGACGGGGCGGTGCTGGTTATAGCGGCCAACGAGCCATGCCCCCAGCCCCAGACGAAAGAGCATCTCATGGCCCTGAACATAACAGGGATAGACAAGATAGTCATCGTGCAGAACAAGATAGATCTAGTCTCGAAGGAGGAGGTGCTGGAGCACTACAGGCAGATAAAGGCCTTTGTCAAGGGCACGGTTGCTGAGAACGCTCCTGTGGTGCCGATATCGGCTCAGCAGAACATAAACATAGACATGGTGATCCAGGCGATAGAGGAGGTCATCCCCACTCCATCGAGAGACACCAAGAAGCCGCCGCTGCTTAAGATAGCGAGATCCTTCGATGTCAACCGCCCAGGAGCATCTGTCGAGAACCTGATCGGCGGAGTAGTCGGCGGCTCCCTGAGCCAGGGCGTGCTCCGGAAGGGCGACAAGCTCGAGATAGTACCCGGCAGGCTGGTCGAGGCGGAGGGCAAGAAGCAGTGGGTTCCGATACAGACCAAGGTGACGAACCTGAGAGCTGGAGGGGAGGACGTCGCAGAGGTCACCCCTGGAGGTCTGATCGGCGTCGGAACAAACCTCGACCCTGCGATAACGAAGAGCGACAATCTGGTTGGACAGGTGGCGGGCGCTCCTGGGAAGCTTCCTCCCGTGTGGCACAGCTTCGTCATGGACATGAAGCTCCTGGACAGGGTGGTTGGGTCCACGGAGGAGGCTGCTGTCGAGCCGATACACACAAGCGAGCCTCTGATGCTCAACGTGGGCACGGCGACTACTGTGGGAGTTGTCACGAGCGCGAGGGAGAGCGGCCAGGTCCAGGTACAGCTCAAGAGGCCGGTGTGCGCAGAGGTTGGGGACAGGGTTGCGGTCAGCAGGCGCATCGGGGCCAGATGGCGTCTGATCGGGGTCGGAACCATAGTCTCCTAGAGGTAGAGGGTGCTTGAAGGTTCTCCTGGATACAAACGCGCTGATGATGCCTGAGCAGTTCGGTGTCGATATATTCTCGGAGCTCGAGAGGCTGGGGTACTTCGAGTACATGGTGCCAACAGCTGTGATCAGGGAGCTCAAGGCGATCGCGAAGCTTGCAGACAGAGGAAGAGACAAGCGCGCTGCAAGCGTCGCGCTCGGCCTCCTCTCCAGATGCAGGATCCTGGATGCGGATGGAGATGCGGATGATGTCCTGGAGAGGCTTGCATCCGAGACCGGAGCCGCGGTGCTCACAGGCGATAAGGAGCTCAGGAAAAGGTTATCTAAGAGAGGCATCACGGTTATCTACCTGCGCCAGAGCCAGTACCTCGAGATCGATGCGCAGGGGAGGTTCTGATGTACAGAAGGATGAAGCTTGAGGGTGTGGTGAGGATACCCCCTGAGGATATGGGCAACCCCTTGAATGACGCGGTGGAGATGGCCCTCCGGACCAAGTACGAGGCGAGGGTCGACAGGACGCTGGGCGCCATCGTGGCCATCCTCGGCGTCGACAGCATAGGTGAGGGTCGCATAATAGCTGGCGACGGCGCTGTGTATTACGATGTGGTATTCGATGCGATAGTCTTCAAGCCTGAGATGCAGGAGGTCGTGGAGGGGGAGGTCGTCGAGATAGTCAAGTTCGGCGCGTTCGTGAGCATCGGGCCGTTCGATGGTCTGCTCCACGTGAGTCAGATCACGGACGAGTACATGGCATACGATGAGAAGAACGCCAGGCTTGTGAGCAAGGACACAAACAAGTTCCTGGCCGAGGGCGACAGGGTTCGTGCGAGGATAATCGCTGTGAGCCTGAACGAGAAGGATCCCAGGGGGAGCAAGATCGGGCTCACGATGCGCCAGACAGGTCTGGGGAAGATCGAGTGGCTCGAGGCCCTGCGGCGCGGCGAGACCCAGGAGGCAAAGGAGCCTGTGAAGAAGAGCGAGAGTGCTGAGCAGAAGGCGGAGGCTGAATGACCGAGCAGGCATGCCGTGAGTGCCACAGGATCGTGGAGGGGCTGGTGTGCCCTATCTGCGGATCGTCCTCTCTGAGCAAGGACTGGGCCGGATACGTCGTGGTCATAGATCCGAAGGGCTCGGAGGTTGCCGCAAAGCTGGGCATAACGCTGCCCGGAAGATATGCTCTGAAGGTGCGATAGCTTGAGAGTTCTTGTACTTCCCGAGGAGATGCGTGAGGAGCTGAAGGCGCCTCTTGGAACCCTCTACAGGTGTCACGGGGTCGAGTGCGTCGAGATGATGGCAGAGCATCTTAGAGGCGCGGAGAGGCTGATCGCGGTTGGGGATATAACCACATTCTACATCCTCAAGGCGTCCTTCACGCCCGACCTGATGATAGTCGATCACAAGACCAAGAGGTCTCCTGTCGAGGACAGCATCAAGCGGAGACATCTCGAGGGAAGCTACAGGGTTGTGACGGTCGAGAATCCGCCCGGGACCATCACAGCTGATCTTATGGACGCGGTCCGCGAATCGCTGAACGGATGCACGCCCACCGAGATCGTAGTCGATGGCGAGGAGGACCTGGCAGCTTTGCCCGCAATACTCTACGCACCACTCGGATCTGCTGTCGTCTACGGCCAGCCGTCTGTGGGGAGTGTTCTTGTCATGGTCACACCTGAGAAGAAGAGTGAGATCAAGGGAATTCTTGAAAGAATGATCGTTAAAGAAAAGGTTTAAGAGATGTGGAGGAAGGTGATCCGATTATGGATATAGAGATCTTGAGCGAGCGCGAGAATCCGCTGCTGAAGAGGCGGGAGATCGTGCTTAAGGTGATACACGGCGAGGGTTCGACGCCGACAAGGAGGAGCGTCCTGGAGAGGCTTGCAGCCATCAAGGACTCTAAGCCGGGACTGGTTGTCATAAGAAAGATGAACAGCCTGTTCGGGAAGAGGGAGAGCATAGCCCATGCGAGGATCTACGAGAGCGAGGAGCGCATGAGGCAGGTGGAGAACCCGCATATAGTGAAGAGGAACGTCCTGTCAGAGCAGAAGGAGGCCAGCTAGATGGCCGTGCACAGATACTATCAGCTCAGCGGGGAGACCATAAAGGCGCGAAAGCCCATCTGTCCGAGGTGCGGTAATGGAGTCTTTCTAGCGGAGCACAAGGACAGGATGAGCTGCGGCAGGTGCGGCTACACAGAGTTCAAGAAGTGAAGTTTAGAGTAACATTATATTGCTTAGAAGGCAAAGGTGGAGCGCGCGCGGACGCTCCGCCGGTTCTGCTTGATCTTTTCCGTCGGCCAGCTTGTGCCTTGATGAAGCGGTTGGTCGCGAACTTACTCTGATCTGGCATCAAAAAGCATCGGAGAAAAGCATCGGAGCATGCTTACAGTAATGCATCGCGAGTTCAGATGCTTGGTGTGACCTCCTCTCCGGCCTGAAAGACCGGAGCTTGCACCCTGTTGCGCCCTGTCAGATCGAGACCATCGCCCTCTTTGCTGTGAACTCATCCGGATCCATCGGGCTGCTTGACCATGCCTCATCGATCCTGTCGAGAACCTCATCTCCTGAGCTGAGGGTGAGATCTGTCAGATGCAGGCGTGAACGTTCTCCGAGCATCACGAACTTCGTCGGGTTGAACCTGAGAGCGACGGTGCTGTTCCCCTTTCTAAGTGAGGTGGTGTTCGCGATCTCTCCTATCACATCGCCATCATCGTTCCTGAGCCTGGCCCTGATCGTGTAGGTTCCGGGGACGTTGACAGTAACCCCGACACCGATAACGATGCTGCTTATCTTGCCTCCAGCAAGCTCGCTCATATCTGTGAAGATCCTGCTGAAGTATGCCTTGGGCGGCTGGAAGTCGGACGGGCTTCTGTCTATGATTGTCGTCTGGTTGCGCTCCTCCAAGACATCGCCATCCTCTCCGTAGAGGATGATATCTCTGAGGTGGAGAGGGCCGCATCCACCGCTCTTCCAGATCTCTCTGCCATCGGCCCTGAGCTCGATGCTGCCGGTACCGCGGATCGGCGCGGATCCGCTCATCCATTTTATCATCCTGCCGGAACAGTCGAAGAGCCCGCCCTCAGCTCTGTAAACGCCCGGGACAGAAGCATTCACTGCGATCTTTATAGAGAGTGCATCTATAAATCCATCATTATCACCATCTTCAAAGCTGATGCCTTCCACACCCTTCACAGAGGCTCCTGCGACTGTGACCACGACAGGTATCTCGAGTGAGCTGTTATCCCCTCGAATCTCGAGATAGCCGCGGATCTCTTTTCCGGGTGCATCCGGAGGCACTCTGAGCGTGAGGTTGACGTTTGCAGCAGTGCCGGGCTGAATTTCGTCAGGGCCCAGGACATCGAGCCATCCCCATGGCTCCCTGGTGTGCAGCGTTGTTACAAGCTCGAAGTTCTGTTTATCAGAAAAGACATCATAGCCTATGACGACGACAGTCCAGCTTCCGGGAGGGGGATCGTAGACCTGTATCTCCTCGGTGCTCTCATACCCCTCTGATCGAGCCGCAAGCCTCCCGTTCGGCGCGTAAAGCCTGAGATCGAGATCGCTCTCCGGGTTATCCCAGAGCAGTCTGAGCGAGAGCCTCCTCACATCCTCAGGGACATCGAACTTTGCGGTCCAGGAGAGCCTCTCGCTCACATAACCATTTATGCTGAACGATGTGCTGTTCTCCACGATGCCGCTGTAGCTGATGTTTCTGAGCGGAAGACCCTCGTTCTCGAGCAGCATCGTGGCATACGCTTCTCCGCCGGGCATAACAGCGCCGGCGTTCCACGCACCCGGCTCGCTCCTCACAAACGACCTCTCGACCCTGAGCAGGTATCTCTCAGGGGAGCTCGCATTCCTCTGATGCACAGCCAGAATCCATCTGCCTGAGGCAGGGTTGTTGAGAACAGCCTCCTCCATGCCGTTCGGGGAGTCCTCATGATAGTACTCGCTCGTCGGCGCAAGGAGGAATAAATCCATGTCTGAGCTTCCGGACCAGCTCAGCCTGCCCCTGATCTGCTGCGTGCCGAGCGGCACATCCAGATAGTAGTAGCGCCAGGATCCTGGGAGTATCTCGTCAGCCACCGATGCACTCCCCATCACCATGATCAGTGGCGCGGCGACCTCGACACGCACAGGCACCGAGATTATGGTTCTGCCCTTCTCGCAGATATCCACCGAACCGGTGTAAACCCCGGCTGCGGTCCCGTTAGGCACTGCGATGCTGGCTCCGAAGACGGCATGGCTGTTTTCCGCCAGAGACTCCGGCAGATCCATGACTGTTATCCAATCCTTGACATCACCTCTCACAGCAACGCTCAGATTCTCGCGCGCTCTATCGGTGAAGAACACAAACCTGGTGGTCCAGTCCTCGTCGCCCGGCGCGAGCGCGTATATCTTCTTCTGTGGCCTGTCCGCGCCCGAATCGAGACCTGCAGAGACCGCCTTCCCACCGCTCATGAACGCCCATCTGCCCACAATCCAGCGATCTGGCATCACACCGCACAGATCATCGCTCAGGAGCCTGTAGGAGTTGTAGGCGTTCACAAGCCCAGCTCCCTGGTAGTAGGGTTCGTACTCCTCTCCGAGCGTGTTGTTCAGACGGACCGCGCCCTTCAACAGAGCAGCCTTCACACCCGCAGGGCTCAGCGACGGATTCTTCTGGAGAAGAAGCGCAGCGACTCCTGCAACAGCCGGCGTTGACAGCGAGGTCCCCGATGATCTTGCATAGTATGTATCCACATACTTGAGATCCTTGAGACCCAGAGGAGCTGATGCTATGACGTTGACCCCGGGGGCGACGATATCCGGCTTCGTTCTGCCATCCCTGGTCGGCCCTGAACCGCTGAAGTCCGCTATATGGCCCCTGCAATCTGTGGCTCCCACCGTTATGACCTTCACGCCATCTCCAGGGGAGTCGATGCATCCGCTGAGGGCGAGCAGCAGAACAAAGAACGCCGCCAATTTAACCGTTGTTTCCGGCTGCAACACAGACCACTGCTCCGGCATCCATCGCTTTGTCCGCTGCCATCGTGACCGGAGGATTCGTCTCGCCCAGGTTAAGACCCGCCAGGCTCAGGCTCAGGACCCTTGCTCCGTTGTCAAGAGACCACTCGATCCCCGCGATTATATCTGAGACCTTTCCGTTTCCATCGCTTCCTATGACCCTGACGTTCAGAAGCCGCGCTCCGGGCGCTATTCCCTTATACCTCCCGCCGGATGCCTTTCCGGAGCCGGCGATTATGCCAGCGCAGAGCGTTCCGTGCCCGACAAGATCCTCTGTCGTGTCCTCACCCTCCACGAAGTTCCTCTCGCCGATGACCTTTCCCGCAAGATCTGGATGGTTCTTATCGATCCCTGAGTCTATGATGGCCACGATCACCCCTGAGCCGTCTATGCCCTCTGCCCACACCCTCTCAGCATCCACCATCTCCGATGGACAGACGGAATCTCCACCCTGTGAGGAGACAGGGGCGGTGACGCTCACATCTCCGTCCAGGTATATTCCCTCCACACCATCATCCTCAGCGAGCCTCCTTATCTCATCCCCCTCGCAGACCGCAGAGATCCCGTTTATGAGATGGTATCTGTACCGAACATCTATACCACCAAGATCTGGGGAGCATCCATCTCTGAAGATCACTATCACCGGTACCGGATCGTCGCTGCTCATCATCCTCTCAACCGCGGGATCGATCTTCGAGCTCTCAGTATGCGCAAACTGCATGGAGAGCAGAAGGGCCGCAGCGAGAACCAACACAAGAGGCACACGTCTCATAACTCCTCCAGGGCGCGGGGACGGAGACATCTCCAGAGTGGCTGGAACCATCCCGCCTCTCACACCTCCTGAGAGATAATGCTAAATAAACCTGCCCTTCAAGATCATAACAATGACAGGCGGCATTCTCTGGCTCAGCTTGATACTGCTTCTCATCTCCTCAATCACAAGACGCCCCATGATCTCAGGCTCTGGCTGGCTGCTTCTAGGAGCCTACTGGCTCATGGAGGCCTGGCACTACACGTCGATAAAGGATTACTTCAACGTGATGGTGGTCGTCGGAGCTGCTGCAATCTCCTTCTCCTTTTGCTGGAGGATTCTCTCGGGAGGAATGTCTGACACAGCCGAATGGATCAGCATGGCAGCCGCCATCTGCGGTCTCCTCTACTTTCCATTTGCAGAGGTCCAGAGCTTATCAGAGATCCTGATAAGATGCACAACGCTTCTGACATTCTGGCTGCTTGCCGGACTGAACGTTCCCGTCTCGATGGAGAGCTGGAATCTTCTGGCGCTCAACGGCCGATCGGTGGAGATCGTGCTCGCGTGCACCGCCATAGAGAGCATCGCGCTCTTCGCAGGTGTGATCCTCTCGGTCAGAGCCCCGAGGGCGAGAAGGCTTGGAGCCGTCATACTATCCACGGCGACGATATACACTCTCAACATTGGCAGGAACGCCTTCGTGCTCCTCGCCTACGGAGAGGAGTGGTTCGGGCAGGACAGCTTCTACCTGGCGCACAACGTTATCGCGAAGGTGGGCTCGACCCTGGCGCTGCTGCTCATAGCGTACATCGTCTTTGCGATTCTCCCAGAGCTGCTCGTGCTGATCGATGATCTCTTCGCCGAGCTAAGGGCATCGAGGAGGCCGGAGGTTTGAGCTTCAGGCTCGCCCCTGGATCTATGCCATGGGTTGCGGCGCCATTTGCGGCTTCCCTTCTGGTTTATTCATTGAGCAGGGCACTTTCACTGATCCTGCTGCTCGTGACAGCCTTCATGATCCACTTCCACCGTGATCCTGAGAGGTTTCCTGAGGGCGATGGCATGGTATCGCCCGCTGATGGCAGAGTGGTGGATGCAGATGAAAAGCACATTTACATATTCATGGGGCCGATGGATGTTCATGTGAACAGATCCCCTTTAGATGGGGTCGTGAGAAGCGTGGAGTTCAGAAGCGGAGAGCACTCGCCTGCATTCCGTCATCCGCTCAGGAACGCGCACAGCATTATTGAAATTGAGACTGAGACGGGGCGCTTCACGCTGAAGCAGATCTCGGGGATGGCCGCCAGGAGGGTTGTCTGCTGGGTATCGCCCGGCGACAGGCTGAGGCGTGGCCAGCGGATAGGCATGATCAGATTTGGGTCTGGTGTAGTGGTCACAGCCCCGCCAGGATACAGGATCACCGTACGGAAGGGGGAGCATGTCCGCGCCGGCCAGACCGTGATAGCGGAGCTGAGGGGATGAGGCTCAGAGCGCAGGATTTCCTCTCACTTATGAACGCCATATCAGGTTTCAGCGCCACGATCTCAGCGCATCTCGGGCTCCGGGACATCTCTGTGCTCATGCTGATAGCAGCTGTGCTCTTTGATGGAGCTGATGGAATCGTTGCAAGGAGATCCGAGCAGAGCGAGCTTGGGCCACATCTGGATTCTCTCGCGGATATGGTATCCTTTGGGGTCGCCCCCGCTGCTGCAACGTTCTTCATCCACCGTGAGCCGTATCTTCTCATCATATGCGCCCTCTACATGCTCTGCGGGATGCTCAGGCTCGCGAGGTACAACATCTCTCCAGCGGAGTGGACGCACTTCGAGGGGCTCCCCATAACAGCTGCAGGACTGGTACTTGGTGTCAGCCTGCTTCTGGATTCACTCCCGCTCACGTCATTTCTGATGATCATCCTCTCGGCCCTCATGGTGAGCACTGTGCCGTATCCGAAGCTCAGAGATCCCAGGTTGTTTCCTGTATCTCTGATGGTTGGAGCGGTTGCGCTTTCAGCGCTTTACACCTCAGGCGTGAAGGCCTCAGCGGTCGTCATCCTGATCCCAATGGCATTTTATCTGATGATGCCGGTGGTGAGATGTTGTACACTTCGAGAGAGATAGCAGCATTCGAGGCAGGGATAAAGCTGGGCGCTCTGTACCACCAGTTCGTCGGAACGCCCGTGAGCGAGGAGACCGCGGACTCGCTGGAGCGGGCGATCGAGCGATCGATATCCCTGCAGCCGTATGTGGAATCTGTGAGCGTGCGCATAGACAGAAGCATGCTCAGGGGGAATATGTTCGGCTACTCAGAGCTCTCCGGGAAGATGATCAGGGCTGAGATCGAGATCGTTTATGAGGGGGCACGCGTGGGGGCGGTTCTTGAGTACGATCCTGAAAAAGATTATCCGATGATGCGTCTGAAGTGAGAGATGGGTGAAGTTATCGTTGCGTGAATGTGATCTCATGATCTGCGCTCCATAATCTGGCGCCACTCCGGATCTCGGTGATGCGATGCAGAACCGGAGATGCGTAACGTAAGCCGTACCTGAGTTCAGGGCGCAAACCCCCGTCTTCATGCAGGGGGGTTCGATGGCAGCATCTTCAGGATCTCACAGCACGCTGGTGCTGCAAGTGCCGTGTGGATTACTTTTTTATGTTCCCCTCACTTTGTAGCATTGGTGCTGATCATGAGCAAGGTAACTGTGAGCCTTATCAAGGCTGATGTGGGCGGCTGGCCCGGGCACGCCTCTGTGCATCCGGCGCTGATCGACAAGGCTGAGGAGGTTCTATCTGAGGCGAAATCCGCGGGCACACTCATAGACTTCAAGGTCATGGCATGCGGCGACGATCTTGAGTTGCTGATGACACACAGGCTCGGAACAGATGAGGCGGAGATCCATGCGATCGCCTGGGAGACGTTTGAGAAGGCGACCGCAGAGGCGAAGAGCCTGAAGCTCTACGGCGCGGGGCAGGACCTGCTCTGCGATGCGTTCTCCGGCAACATACGCGGTATGGGGCCTGGCGTCGCTGAGATGCAGTTCACCGAGCGCGGCGCAGAGCCGCTGGTCGCGTTCATGATGGACAAGACCGAGCCTGGGGCGTTCAACCTTCCCATCTTCAGGATGTTTGCGGACCCCTTCAACACAGCGGGTCTTGTTATAGATCCATCGCTCCACCACGGCTTCGTCTTCGAGATATGGGATATCATAGATCACAAGAAGGTCTTCATGTCCAGCCCCGAGGAGATGTACGACATCCTGGCGCTCATCGGGGCCAAGAGCCGGTACGTCATAAAGAGGGTGTACCCAAAGCCAGGGGGCAAGCTACCATCCGAGGAGCCGGTGGCGGTCGTGAGCACCGAGAAGCTTTACCAGACCGCGGGGACATACGTCGGAAAGGACGACCCGGTTGCGCTTGTCAGGGCCCAGTCCGGGCTTCCTGCACTCGGAGAGGTTCTGGAGCCGTTCGCCCTGGGCCATCTCGTCTCAGGATGGATGCGGGGCTCGCACAACGGCCCGCTGATGCCATGCGCCTTCGAGGACGCGCACCCCACAAGATTCGACGGCCCGCCGAGGGTGATCGCGGCTGGATTCCAGCTATGCAATGGTCTCCTCATCGGTCCTGTGGATCTCTTCGCGGATGTCGCCTTCGATCTCACCCGTATGAGGGTGCTGGAGATCACTGACTACATGAGGGCGCATGGGCCGTTCGAGCCGCACAGGCTGCCGCTTGAGGAGATGGAGTACACAACTCTCCCCCATGTGATGAAGAGGCTTGCTGAGAGATTTGAGCCTGCTGAATGATATCGGAACGACCACGGCTCCACCAGGAGCCATTTTTAGGAGCTGTAAATGAGAGAGAGTTTTGATGAGATGGGGCCCCAGCAGAGGCTGGAGTATGTGATAAACAATCTGCGGAACCTGCCGGATGAGCTTGTGGAGCCCGCGATAGATCTCCTGCTGAGAGCAAACGAGATAGAGTACGCGGTGGTGCTCTGCAGGGAGCACGGCATGATCCAGAGGGCGGTCGATATTCTGGTTGATGCGGGAGACTACCTCTGGGCCGCTCAGATAACCAAGAGCGCAGGCTTCCCAGAGGAGGCGGAGCGGCTGCTGCGCAGCGGTCTTGAGTACTACATATCGATGGAGATGTACGGAAGGGCGATAAGCGCTGCCACCGCCCTGAACCTGCCTCCGGATCAGATAGACGCCCTCTACAGGGAGGGGATCGCCTTCGAGAGCAGGAGCATGGATCTGAGCAGGGCGCATGCAGCTCTGGAGAGCATGATGTCTGCGGTCGCGATGCTGGAGACCGATGAGGAGATGAAGAGAGAGCTCATGGAGGCGATACAGGATGAGCTTGAGAGGGAGAGGGAGCGCAGCTCGATTGATGTAGTTGCCTCGCAGGCGACCAGACCCAGGATCCGGAGAAAAGAGGATGAGATCGATGGGGACCGGTTCTGCTGAGGGTCTCCGCAGCGGCTGGTGGCACAGCTCCCTCTGGGAGCATCGTTTTGTACAACTTGACGAAGCAATAGTGTGCACAGCTTGCTGTGTTGGATAAATTTCTCAAAATCACGTCTAAAGATTTCGATTCCGATCTATTCTCCACACATTACATGAATCACCTTCTGCTTGCCGATATTCATGACTTATCCAACACAGCAGCACAGCTCGCAAAGATGTATGATGAAGGCATCAAACTGCTTTCATCACAATAACCGCCAGACCATCCCTCTTCGGGACTGCATTTTCAATATCATCTGCTATCTCTGAGGCGCTCTTCGCTCTGGATCCGCGCACAACCCCTATGAGATGCTCCAGGTCGAAGCCCTGCACCTCTATCATGCTCTCAGAGTAGATGACGAGAACATCCCCTTCTGAGATCGATCGTTTCTCATACCCAAGATCGAGCTCATCCCTGATCGCCATGGGTATACCATCGCCACAGAGCGTATCCACAGATCCGTTCTGGCCCACCACAAATGGCGGGGCATGTCCTGCGTTTGAGTAGATCACCTCTCCTGAGCTGTGATCGAGAACTGCGTAGAAGCAGGAGATGGGAAAGTGTGAGCTCTTTGCCAGTATGCCATTCGCACGCTTTATCACATCGTGAGGTTGTGGGGACGAGTGCGCTCTTATAACTGCCCTGGCGGTGGCTGCGAGGGCAGCAGATTCCAGTGAATCCCCACCCGCCCTGCCCATGCACAGAGCGATCCTTCCGGGCTGGATCTCCTGAATATCATAAAAAGTGCCGCCTCTCGATATCTGTCGGACGCAGAGATCGTATCCCTCGACGGGGGGCAGGGAGTCTGTGAAAAGGAAACGGTCGAACTTTTCTAATAAAGAACTCTCCCGATCCTGAGTCCCCCTTTCATATCCCTCAGCTCTGGCACCGTCGATGAGAGTTCTTAGAGACCTGCGCATGGACTCCACGGATTCCGCGATCTCCTCGAGGTCACAGTCTGGAGGCAGACGTTTATCAAGGTCGCCCTCACCGATGCGCCTCAGCGTCTCTGATATGCATTCTGCATGTTTTCTGAACCGCCTGCGGACGGTCATCCCTGCCAATCCGAACACCACGCCGGAGATTATTATCAGGAGCAGACCTTTAGAGAAGATTGCTGATGAGATGCTGCGCATCAGTTCCGCTGACCTCTGGCTGAGGGAGTTCAAGCTGCTCTCCATCAGGCTCAGAGGCACCATCATCTGCTCAGAGGGGTATACAACAACAACAGTCCAGCCGACACTCTTCACGGGCGAATAAACCACGTACCATCTCTGTCCGTCTATAGCGAGAAAATCCGATCCGCTCTTCCCTTTTGATATAAGATCACCGAGCTCCGCGAATGCAGAGATGTTTGATCTGTAGAGGTTTCCGGAGATGAGAAGGCTGTCCCACGGGGCATCTCCTCTCCTGACCTTGGGCATCATCACAAGATCGCCGGTCCTGTTCACTATGAACGGATAGCCGCTGCCTCTGAGCCCTGAGAGATCCGAGTAGATATCTGACAGAGATACCTCTGATGCTGCAACACAGTACAGAGTTATGTTGCGGTAAGCTGGTGCTGCGCATATCAGATTCATCTCATCTCCGGGAATCCACACTGTTCCTCCGGCAGCCTGTGCTGCTGCGTACCATCTCAGCGAATTGATCTCAGATGCATTCCTGGCAGTGTTCCTGGTACCTTCCATCTCCGGCCATGAGGCGATCCTTCCATCAGCGGTCGCCAGGTAGATGTGCTCGATCGCGCTGTTTCTCTTCATCGCTCTCCTCAGAGTCTGAGACAGGGAGCTGTTCGGATCTGCCACTCGATCGATATCATAGAAACCGGAAGCAACATAATCCGCCACTAACTGGTTGCTCTCCGCGATCCTCCTGAAGAACTCCTCGTACTGCATTGCCTTTGAGGATACAAGAAGCTCCTGATCTGTTGCGCCCGATGAGTAATTGATCACGGTGCTGTTTATGTCGCCGGGCTGAGCCTGGATCGATCCCGATATCCTGCTGACCTCCGTATGGAAAAGCAGTCCCATAAGTGCTGCAGGTACCACTGCTGCAGTCACCATTAGCACGATCATAGTCAAAGATACGGGCGATCTCATCTTCATAATTCACGGTCTATTTTATGCTGCACAGCCTGGATGCAGCTTACAGTCTCTGTAATTCATTTACTATAAACCACTTTTCAAGCATGTGGGGTTATTGGTGGCATGCTGAACTTTGTGTGAGGCTTGTTCGGTCGGTGGCAGGCATCAATACATCTGATAGGCTGCATCTAAAGGCATTGCTATGCGAGTCGTGTGCTTGTATCATTGGAATCCGCATCACTAAAACTGTCCAGAATCGTGGGATGTATTGTCCTCAACAATCGATTCCTTCAGAACCATTCAGTGATTCAAGCCCACGACCGTCATCCTCTCCTGGCGAGCGAATGGTGTCGGAGCCGTTCTGGAGGGCATCCAGGTTGCCGCCGCCCAATAGGAGACACTTTAGATCAGGGGGTTATCAGATACCATAAAAACGGCCGCACAGATACCGAAATGTCCGGCTCGGTCTCTGCACCTGCTGATTCGCAGACAGCGTTCCGGCATGAAATGATGTGGGCTCAGGTTTGTTTGATGGACGCATTCCCCTTTAACCAAACAAAGACCACCGATTACCTCCCGCTCGCTTCACCTTCTTCCCCTGGTCCGGATGCAGGGCAAAGCATGCGACCTCCGCTGCCCGTCTCTGCGGCATTCCGGGCACAGATCGAGCCAGCTCATCTGGAACCCCTGCATCTGGGAGATGTGAGCTGCCACGTGCTCGATCTCCCGCTCTGTGGCGAAGGGCTCCCCGCAGGTGCTGCACCGCCTCATCCTGAATGTGAGCGTGAAGCTCTCTGCTTTTAGACCCGGTGATATCGCACCTGCAGGGCATGCCTCGATGAGCCTCTCCGTCATGGATTCATCATGCGGATGAAACGTTATGCTGCGCACATCTGAGTCCTCTGATACAGATATGCTGCTCGATATCGCAGAGCACGCCCGGCAGCCGATGCATCTCCTCTCATCTATCTTCATGATGCTCACCTCAGCCTGGCTGCAAGGACGGCTGCAGCCCTCGCTCTGGTGGATCTTGTGACCACATCGACATCTCCAAGCACAAGAGCCTCTGCCGGACAGGTCGTGACGCAGACCGGCGTACCATTTCCACACATATCGCATCTCTGTACCATTGAGTCTAGCTCTATCGCTCCAAAGGGGCACGCAACGAGACACAGACCACAGAGGGTGCAGAGATCTGGATTGAATTTGACCATATCTCCATCCTGCCTCAGCGAGCCGGTGCAGCAGACGGCGGCGCATGGCGCTGCGTCGCACTGGTGGCAGTAGAGGGGCACAGCTGCCAGATCACTCACAGTGCCCACGGATATGCGTGGATGCCCGTGCTCCCTCTCGCACGCGACCTCGCATGAGCGGCAGCCGATGCATCTCTCCGGGTTGAGGTATATCTTCGCCATCAATCAGCCCTCCCGATCCTGCACGCAGCGATCTTGAGCTCGGGCATCATGGCATTCCTGTCGAGAAGCTCTGATGCTATCAGGTTCGTCTCTGGGAAGTGGAACGGCATGAAAAGAGTCCCGCGCTTCTGTCTCGGCGTGACCCTTGCCCGCGCCCTCGCTCTGCCCCATCCTGTTTCGACCACGACTGTGTCACCATCAGCCACGCCGAACCGCGCGGCATCATCAGGATTCACATCTACATGCATCTCCGGCTCCCGTTTCACAAGCCCTTCACTCCTCATGGTCATAGATCCCGAGTTGTAGTGGAGGACCACACGCCCCGTGAGGAGGATCAGAGGGTGCTCCGGAGATGTCCGCTCCAGCGGAGTGTGATGGACTGGGGAGATCCTCGCCCTTCCATCCGGAGTGGAGAATCTCTCTGCATGGAGAACAGGAGTTCCTGGATGGTCTGGATGCGGGCACGGCCAGATTATCCCGCCGCGCGCTCCGGCGTTGCGCCTGCTGATGCCGCGGTATGCAGGGACCGCCTGGTTTATCTCCGCCAGAACCTCCTCCGGCTCAGAGGGAAAATCAAATCCGAGGCGCGCTGCCACCTCTGCCAAGATCCAGATATCAGGCCTCGCCTCTCCAGGAGGCTCTCCTGCCCGGGATACCCACTGGACCCTCCGCTCTGTGGATGTGAATGTGCCCTCCTTCTCGGCCCATGCCGCAGCCGGCAGCACGAGATCCGCAAGCTTTGCGGTATCTGTCATGAAGATCTCCTGCACGACCATGAAACACCTCTTGAGCTTCCCCCTCCTCCGGGATACGGTGGGATCCGAGTTCACGATATCCTCGCCCATCACGTAGAGGAACCTCAGATCTGCGTCTGGCATCATATCAGCGGTCAGGCCGCGCCCCACCGGAAGGGCACCCGCATTCCACAGACGTCTGAGCTCGTCGATCTCCCTGGAGTCATCCACAGATCTCCATCCAGGATAGAAATCAGCCAGAGCTCCCATGTCACATGCCCCTTGAACGTTGTTCTGCCCGCGAAGTGGAAGTATACCTGCGCCGGGTCTTCCGATCTGCCCACAGATGAGTGCGAGGTTCGCGCATGCTGTCACGTTATCTGTCCCGCATGTGTGCTGGGTTATGCCCATGCAGTAGACTATTGTGGATGCGCTGGATTTCGCGTAGAGCCTCGCGGCTCTGACTATATCTCCGGCACTCAGGCCTGTTATGGATGATACCCTGTCAGGTGTGTAATCGCTGACATCGAGCTCCTCAAATCCTCCTGTCCTCTCCTTTATGAACGACCTGTTCTCCAGCCCCTCTCTCAGTATGACGTTGATCATGCCGTTGATGAGAGCGATATCTGTGCCCGGATTGAGCTGCAGGTGGAGATCTGCGAGCCACGCTGTTGGCGTCACCCTCGGATCTGCGACGATCACAGCTGCGCCCCGATCCCTCGCTCTCAGGATCCACCTGGCGACCACAGGATGGTTCTCTGCGAGGTTTGATCCTATCAAAAGAATGCAATCTGAGAGAGCGAGATCTGTTATCGGATTGGTCATCGCAGGGGTTCCGAGCATCCGGCGCAGCGCGACGATCGTCGGCGAGTGGCAGCGTCTCGCGCTGTTATCGATGCTGTTCGTCCCCACCAGGCGCGCGATCTTCTGGAAAAGATAGTTCTCCTCGTTGGTGCACTTCGCAGAGCCAAGGAATGCGATGGATTTTGGCCCCATCTCCCGCAGAGCTCTCTTCATCTCCTCTGCGAGCCTGTCGAGCGCCTCCTCCCACGACACCCTTATCCAGCCATCTCCAATCCTCATCATGGGATACCGCAGCCTATCCACGTGATTCAGAACATCAAGGGCTGCGTTTCCCTTTGGACATAAAGAGCCCTCATTGACAGGGTGGTCCTGCATGTACTCAATGCCGCTCCGGGTGATGTAAAACCCGCAGCCCACAGCGCAGTAGGGGCAGACTGTGGGGGTCCTCGCGCTCATCTGCATCACCGGCTGGCAGCCACACCCCGCGCGAGCTTTAGAGCGGACGCGGCCCTCCTCGCTTCCGAGAGATCCTCAACCACCCCGTAGATCAGGGCGCGGGTGGGGCACGCACTGACGCATGCAGGGACATCCAGCTCCGGGCACCTGTCGCACTTTATCGCAACACGCGCCCTTCTGTCCCTCCCGATCACCCCGTACGTGCAGACAGAGGCGCACGTCCAGCATCCGATGCAGACATCCCTGTTGTGACGCACCACTCCTGTGAGAGCGTCCTGCGTCAGCGCTCCTGTCGGGCAGACTGCAACACACGGCGCATCCTCACAGTGCCTGCATAGTATAGGCACAGCAAGCGAGTACTCCGGAACATGCTCCACGTACAGCCGCTTCTGCGGCATCTCTGATAGCGCCCTAAAGAGATCCCTGCTCACGGAGTGCTCGACAGCGCAGGCGATCTCGCATGACCTGCAGCCCATGCATCTCTCCGGCCGCACCAGTATCTCCTTCATGATCTACACCTTCAGCCCCAGGCCCTTTCTCCTGCTCTCTATGTGCTCTATGATGAGCCTGGCTGCTTTGAACGGATCCGGCTCGACCGCGAACGTCGCCCCAACAGCATCGCCAAGGTCCTTCGTCAGGATCCTCGTCACCACAGGGCTTCCGAGAACTGGCGGCACCGTGCCCAGGACCGTGTACACCCCTGAGGCCACAACATATGCCCCTATGCTGACCGCCTTCTCGCTCATCCACTCAGGAGCTGCGCCTGCAACCGGAAGATCGCTTATGTCCACTCCAAGCCTGTTCGCGATCGCAGCCGCCACCACAAGAATCCTGCTGATGTCAACGCAAGAGCCCATGTGCAGAACCGGAGGTACACCCAGGGATTCACACACACCCCTCAGCCCGTCCCCAGCCTCCGCTGCAGCCTCAGGCCTGAGCAGACCTGCCTTCGCGCATGCGATCGCATTGCATCCGGTCGTCACGACGAGCACGTTGTTCCTGATCAGCTCCCTGACGAGGTTGATGTGACCAGAATCATGCTGAACCTTTGGATTGTTGCAGCCGACGACTGCTGCGATGCCCTTTATCGATCCATTCACCACAGCATCTATGAGCGGCTGCGGTGATCCCCCAAGCGCATTCAGTATCGCCTCGACGCTGAACCCGACCATGCACTCGCTCTTCTCTCTTGGTATGATCACCCTGCTCTTGTCCCGGTTCCTGTAGTTCTCGACCGCTGTTCTCACGATCTCCCTTGCCATCTCTGCTGCCCGTTCCTCGCTGAACTCCATCCTGAGGGCTCCGGGGAACTCCGCCTTCGGGGATGTTGAGATGAACTTCGTGTGATAGCACGCGGCGAGGCTTCCGAGCGACGGCATGACGCACTGCACATCGACCACCATGGCCTCAACAGCGCCTGTTATCACGGCGAGCTCCTGCTGGAGGAAGTTTCCTGCCACTGGGATACCGTGGCGCATAAGCACCTCATTGCCGGTGCAGCATATCCCGGCGACGTTGATCCCCTTCGCCCCGAGCTTCTCTGCGAGCCTGATCATCTCAGGATCTGAAGCGGCCTCAACGATCATCTCCGATAGGATGGGCTCGTGGCCGTGGACGATTATGTTCACCTCATCCTCCCTGAGCACGCCCAGGTTCGCCTCTGATCTCTTGGGAGATGGCGTTCCGAAGAGGATATCCTGCACCTCTGTTGCAATCATCGACGCGCCCCAGCCGTCAGCGATGCTGGTTCTCAGCCCCTGGAGCAGGATGTGAAGCGGATCGTTGTCCACACCCATGTTTGTGCGGTGCATGCACTCCACGATCTCCCTGTCGATGCCTCTGGGGATTATGCCCAGCTTCTCCCAGATCCTCTGCCGCTTCTCCGGGGCTCTGTGCGTGAGCATCACAGATCCCTGCTGTCTTCCGAAATCCGAGAGCAGGGCGTTTGCGAGATCTGCTGCACCTCCACCCTCTCCCCAGCTCGAGATGTTGTACTCCGCTGCAAGCGCTCTGAGCTTAGCCTCATCTCTGATCTGATAGCTCCTCGCCCTTCCCTCGGATGCCTCCTTGAAAACAATGACAGCGTCTCTGGCGTGGTCTGCATGTGCGGCCGCACCTGCAGCTATCATCCTCAGGAGGTTGCGTGCAACAATGATATCCGCGGTCGCGCCACAGACGCCCTTATCAGGTCCCTCCCCGAAGGGATCTATCCTGCACGGCCCCATGTTGCAGTTGCGGCAGCATATGCCGAGAAGTCCAAATCCACACTGAGGTTGCTGTTTGTTGAAACGATCCCAGGCAGTCTCGAGTCCAGCCCTGCGTGCCTCGAGCAGCATCTTCGTGGTGGCTGGATCGATGCTCTCAGTGGCAGGTTTGTTCGCCATGTCTGATCCACCATTTTAATGAATGTGTCCCAAAATAGCCAGCCGCCTTGATAGGTAGCACGGTCCTGGAGAGGCACTGCAGGGTCGCCTATCGCGGGTCACCTATCGCAGTCGATTGCTGATGCAGTTTTGAGACGACTTCTCACGGATCCGCCTAGCAGGCTCTGCATTGCAGATGCGTGACTTGTGTGCGTATGTATGACATGCCTTAGTGTATCGTATAAAAAGATATGGATACTTGACAATTTTATGATAGAAGTCTCCGGCCTATGTTGCCGGCTAGATGACGCTGAATGTTGCATTTAAAAGATGTCACCTGCCATAAGTAACACTTATCTTATTGTAGCACAATAGAAATTTTTATGCCTAAGATAGAGATTTCAGAAAACTCAGGTGCTGAGGAGCTGGCACCCATCGCAATCGCCATAAACGAGATACTCAACCTTCCTGTCACGATGAGAAGCGCGGGAGCCAGGGGGGTGAGGGTGGAGAGGGGCATGGTGGTGGATGATGACTACACAGGTCCAGTCCTTGAGGACGTTCTCAGATCCGGAAGGGCGGTGAGGACGATACCCTCCAGCGGCGCCTTCAAGGGGGTTCCGGTATCTGTCGCCCCCATCAAGCTCAAAGATCGTGTTCTTGCAGCTGTCGGCGTGGTGGATGTTGTTGGAACCATCGATATCCCGGAGATCTTCGGAGCATACGTGGATGTCGTGAGACAGGTCTCGGAGCACAGGAAGCCCTGAGCACATGCGGATCCGCAGAGCATGCATGGATGATCTCGACAGGATCGTGGAGATCGAGAAGCTCTGTTTCCCGGAGGATGTTCTCTTCACAAGAGGTCTCTTCTCATTTCTTCTTAGAAATGTGACAGCCCTTGTTGCATGCGATAACGATGAGATCGTGGGCTTTGTGATAGGGTATCTCACAGGCAGGACGGGCGTGATATACACGATCGATGTGCATCCTGATCACAGACGAAAGGGTGTGGGATCAGCGCTGCTGGGTGCGATCGAGAGAGAGATGCAGGCTGCCGGGGCGAGGCGGTTCAGGCTCGAGGCTGCGATCTCCAATACAGCTGCGCTGAACCTCTACCGGAAAGCTGGATATGTGGAGGGAGAGGTGCTCAGGAACTACTACGGTTACGGTAAGGATGCCGTCAGGCTCTGGAAGGAGGTATCAAATACTCCTCCCTGAGCTCCCCACCACCCCCCCGCACCCAGGAGGTTACGCCATGAGCAAGCAAGCTGCATTTCTGTTTCTTGTGTGCCTGCTACTGTATGTGCTCTGCTGTGATGCGTGCGCAGAGACGATCTCCCTCGGACCACGGAGTATTTACATCGACATGAGCTGCGTGCCGGATCCGTATGTTGTAGTCCATGGGATGATCGAGGAGACGCACCGGCCAGAGGAGCTCAACTGCAAGCTCTACACAACCACCATCGGCCATGCGAATGATGTCGTTCTGGAGCTTCACAGGCTGGATGGAGAGATAAACGTGAGCATGGAGAGGCTGGTGCCGTTCGCTGAGCATCTTATTCCCCAGGGCTGGAGCACAGAGCATGGGGATTTTGAGGTGGATGGTCACAAGGGGGTACTCATAAATGCGACAGATCTCTACTATCCGAAGATGCGCCTGGTATGCTTCAGCCCTGACGGCGATGACGGCTGGGGGCGCGATATAATCGTCGGACGCTCCACGGTATGGGGCAACCGCAGCATCGATCTCTTCAGATCGATACGGATACTGTAGAGGCTTATGCAGTCAATTCGTCGGAGAGGTGACTCTGGTACCCAAATCAGCAGCAATAGACTCAGTATTTTTCTGTGAGTTTACCTATCCGCAAAATCACTGGGATGAGCCACTGTAGAAATCGAAGGCATGCGGCGATGCAACCAGTATCAGGTGTGATGATAAAAATCCAGCTCGCAACGGCATCAGCGGAGCCATTCTAATCTGAGGATCCCTGCACACACATCCGATCCGGTTAAGTACCCGCTCCCACAAGATGCTACCATGCGATACAGGAACGTGTGCGACAGGGTTTATGCGGTTGGAGGTCCTGATATCACAGGCGGCGACGACTGCTGTGTGTACCTTGTGGACTGCGGTGCTGATCTCGCTCTCATCGATGCAGGCCTGGGGAGGAGCGTCGATAAAATTCTGAGAAACGTCCAGTCCGCAGGATACGAGCCGTACTGCATAAAGTACATCATAGCGACACACTGCCACATCGACCACATCGGGGGCATAGCGCCGCTGGTGAACCTCTACGGTCCCAAGGTCATTGCGCATGAGCTGGACCGGAGGGGAATAGAGGAGGTGCATGACGATCTCACTGCCGCGGACCTTTACGGCATCGAATACACGCCGACGAGGGTCGACATACCCCTGAAGGGAGAGCATGAGGTTATCCGCATAGGAGATCTCGATTTCCACATGATACACACGCCAGGCCACACTCCCGGATCCATATCGCCCTTCATCGAGACAAAAGATGGCAGGGTCCTCTTCGGCCAGGACATCCACGGGCCGTTCTCCCCAAAATGGGGCTCGGATCTTGCGATGTGGAGAAAATCGATGGCCAGGCTGCTTTCGCTGAACATAGATGTGCTCTGTGAGGGGCATGCAGGCGTCTACAGGGGAGAGAAGGCGAGAAGGTACATCGAGTCATACCTCAGGAGATACGGCCAGTCCCACAGCACCTAGGCGGGATGACGCGCGATCCTGAGAGGAGCTGCTCCTCTCAGCTCAAAATGGTTAAGACCGAGGAGCGTGGAAACGAGGAGTTGGAGATGGTGATGTGATCGAGCTCGGCATGGTACTGCTGCTGATCGCAGTCGTTATTGGCATCTTCGTGATCCTCAGGTCCCTCAGAACGTTTTTGGTCAACGCGCTTATAGGCCTCTTTGTTTTGTACCTCGCAAATGCAGCCGCAGGTCTCGGCATAGGATACGACTGGTCTGTTGTATTGATATGCGCATTTGGCGGAGCGCTCGGCGCCCTGATGGTGATAGCACTTCACATCATGGGATGGGCGTTCTGAGAGTCGCTCTGCGCACATCTCACAGAGGGGGCTGGATCTCCAGGAAGAGCCAGTAGACGGCCAGGTTCGCTGCTGTGAGGGGAATGCCGGCCTTGATGAACTCCACGAACGTTATCGTGGCTCCATCCTTCTCTGCGTTCTGAATGATTATGACGTTGCTTGCGGCTCCAAGAATCGAGAGGTTGCCAGCAATGGTGCTGCCAGCAGCCAGCGCGACCATCGCCTGGGCTGTCGCCCCGATCTGGTTGAGCACCGGCAGGTAGAGGGCGACGAAAGGCACATTCGATACCAGCTGGCTCAGCGTGACGCTCAGCCCGAGGACCATGGGTATGGAGGCGATCTCACTGCTATCCAGATTCAGTGAGCCCTGGATGAAGCCCGACCTCCAAACAGCCTCCATGAGAACGAACATCGATGCGAAGAATATCAGCGTCTCCCAGTCGATGCCTCTGAGTATCTCCCACCTGCGGTTGCTCAGGAGGATAACCGGGAGAGCTGCTGCCACGGCGATGTATGTCAGCCTGAACGATTCCCCGATGCCCCATATCACAGCTCCCATCTTCAGCACTATGAGAATCACGATCATCGAGAGAGAGATCCTGCATGCTCTTGCGAGATGCTCGTCCCTGAGCGCATCATTCACATGTATCTGATCCAGCCTCCTGAACTCGTTCCTGTAAAACGCCTTCATCAGGAGATATACAATGAAGAGGTTGATGCATGTCGGTATGAATAGATTCCCGAAGAAGTCTGCAAATGGGTTCTCCAGACCACCGTCGATCGCTATGAGCAGGTTCTGTGGGTTGCCGATCGGGCTCATCGCGCTTCCTATGGTCACCGCGAACGCCAGCGAGAGGAGCATGAGACCTGGTGCGACCCTGTGGACCCTGGAGAGGTAAAGCACCACAGGTGTGCCTATTATCGCTATTGTGTCGTTCATGAGAAACGCGGAGAGCATGCCCATCCCGAAGAGCAGCATTATGAGAAGCTCATCTGTGCTGTCAGCCCTCCCGAAGAGCCTGTTTGTGAGATGGAACAGATATCCGCTCTGGCGCATCGCCTCCCCGACCACAAACATGCCTGCAAGAAAGATCATTACATCGACGTTGATCGAGCGGATGGCATCCACGGGGGAGATCTCGCCGAGCGCGACGACAGCTATCGCTCCTACTGTCATTATCTGCCAGATCTTCAGCCTGAGTCCGCCGACCTGCCTGAACGCTATGAGCACGAGCACGAGGATCAGAATAAGTGGTGAGATCAACTGTGGTCATCCTCTGGCATCGAATTTCTGGACAGAAGCGAGTCCCAGCTATTTCATGGTATATATATTTTGCTCCAAGAGTGGCGATCCGGAGGATGATCAGCTCCAGATAACTCCACTGCCCCGGGGTGCTGTTCTCAATGAATCGAGCAAATCGCTCTGCCCCCTGCTCTCACTCCGAGAGGCGCAGGAGTATGCCTGTGTTCCTGGCCCGCTCGATCGTTATCTCCAGGGCGATCAGTCCTGCGATCATGTACGCACTCACCATCGCCGCTCCTGTCAGGATGTGGTGATCCCCAAAGCCGTAGGCGGACCTGTAGTACTCCAGAAAGTACGTCAGCGGCACGGCACGTGCCATGAGCTGGAGCGGCTCCGGAAGAACGCTGACCGGATAGTATATCCCGCTTATGAGCATGATCACTCCGCTCAGGCTCCATGCTGCAACATCTGCCTTCTGCCCGAAGAGGAGGATCGAGATGCAGACGATCATCCCTATTATGGCTGAGACTGCGAAGACCCCTGTCAGAAATATCAGAACCGTGTGGATACCTCCTGCGAGGAAATCAAAGCCGAAGAGGATTCTGCTGATGACAACGAGTATCGTGAATGCAAATGTTCCCCTCACCATCCCGAAAAGGAGGGCGCCGAGCACGAGGTGGTACCCACGCACAGGAGATACGAATGTGTTCTTTATGCTCTTCGACCACATGTCGAAGAGCAGAACGTAGGCGACATCTATCTGGCATATCTGGAGGATCGTCAGCCCGATCGCACCCACTAGGAGGAACGCGACTGTGTTCCCCCCTACACCCAAAAACCTGGTCATCAGGCCGATGGAGAGAAGGCTGATCAGCGGCCAGAAGACGAGCTCGAAGACCGTGAACACGTTCCTCTTTGATATTATCCAGTTCTTGTATGCCGCTGATAGGCACTTGTTGATCTCACCCTGCAAGCTCAATGAAAACATCCTCCAGATCAGGCTCTTCCACACTAAGATCAAGAATCTCAGCGCTCTGAAATGTGCGCATGACCCTGCTGAATGTAGCCTCGTTCTTATCGATGACCAGATCGGCCCTGCCCGATGAAAGATCTGCTGATATCACTCCTGGAATCGACCGGAGGGCATTTGCCTCTATATCTCCCGTGTACCATATCGTCAGCCTCTCTCCAAGCTTCAGGCTCCTCTTCAGCCTTGCCGGTGTGTCCTGTGCGACGATGCGCCCCTCCTTCAGGAACGCTATCATGCCGCAGAGCTCCTCGGCCTCTGGCATGTAGTGCGTGGTCATGACCACAGAGACGCCCATGTCCCTGTGGATTCTCCTCACCAGCGCTCTCGTCCTCTGGGCCATCTGCGGATCCAGGCCGGTCGTAGGCTCATCCAAAAACAAGAGCTTAGGCCCGTTCAGCATCGCCTTCGCAAGCGATAGTCTCTGCTTCACGCCGGTCGAGAGGTTCTCGAAGCGCGTGTCCTGATACTCGTAGAGACCGAAGCTCTCCATCGACCAGTCCACTGCCCTCTCGAGCTCCCTTCCATGGAGACCGTATAGCATGCCTGAGTGGCGCAGGTTCTCTCTGACAGTAAGGCTCCACGGAAAGTTCGGCTTGCCTGTGCTTATGTTAATGTGCTTCCTGACCTCGTGTGTATTCCTGCGGGCGTCTATACCCAGAATCGTGAGCTCGCCCCTGTCAGGGTATATCAGAGTGGAGAATATCGAGAGCAGGGTGGTCTTACCGGAGCCGTTCGGACCGAGTATGCCGAATATCTCCTC
Organism: Methanothrix sp.; assembly: GCF_030055635.1. Taxonomy (NCBI): domain Archaea; kingdom Methanobacteriati; phylum Methanobacteriota; class Methanomicrobia; order Methanotrichales; family Methanotrichaceae; genus Methanothrix; species Methanothrix sp. The sequence goes on from NZ_JASFYM010000006.1 coordinate 69,216, forward strand.
TCCATCTATCAGGAGATTGATATCCTTGAGAACCTCTTTCCTCCTCCGGAACAGCGTGTTGAATCCCTTGCATATCCCGAGTGCACAGACCGCATCATTCATGGCTCAAATGACCTGATCCTCCCTGATGCAAACGAAACCTGCCATCGTTGTTCATCTCGTGACTTCCCTCCCAGTAAGGGAAAGGGCTTCATGCGCTTCGACGAGCTTCGATGTTGTCGAAGCCTCTCGACGCAGTCGAGAGCTGTCGAAGGCTTCATGGATCCTGTTACCCAGTGTGCTCCTACTGGCGTAGAGGAAGTGTCCTACTATATAAGTGGCTACTCTGCGTTGCGGTCTCTGTCCAGCTTGATCCCGCACCGCAGGCATTCATGGACTCTATCGTTACCATGAAAGCACGACATGGAGGGTTGACCTTACTTGTCGGGTTGTTTGGACGAAACCAACCCGCATCTCAAACGCTTTCATCCTTTTGGCACGCCTCTAATGTCGCATGCAGCGTTTCAGCGTTTTCGGTACGATGATGCCACAACCTGAGCAGCGCTGAGATGTGCATCTGGGGTAGAAGCAGTGACCGCTATAAGTAGCCACTCGGATGCAGCCTGTACGCCCTAACACAGAGATGCTGTTGTGTTCATATGTGTTTTTCACATCTGTACCGGCATGCATTATACACCTCTGAGATGATCACGTGGCTCAGCCTGTAGCCACCTCTGCTTCTGGGGATCTCCGGATAGCTCTCGACCGTCTCGATGCTCAGACAGGAAGCGCCCGAGTCGCGGATCTCCTTCAGGACAGACCAGGGTATCAGATGAGCGCTTTTCGATCTGCCTCTTCCGCCCCGGAACTCAACCGCCAGCACCCCTGTGCGGCCTGAGAGCTCTATGAACCTGCCCTCCCTCTCGATCTGATCCGGGGAGAAGTGCTGCTTGAAATACAGTGGTCCCTCTGTGGCGAGGCTCTTGCACTCTATGGCGAGGTAGTACTCGGGGTATCTCGAGTCGACGAGCACGTCCATATGCTGCGCTGAGAACCTGGCCTGCCTTAGCCTGTAAGCGATCGCCTCGATCCCCTCCTCCTCGAAGAACGTGTTGAATGCCCTCACGAGCTCCCATTCGAACTCAGCCAAGCAGACCCCATGTGAAGGGATAATCGATATGTTTATGATTCTTGTGATCGAAAAATAAAAGGGTGGTTTTCTTGGACCTGGAGGAGATAGCGGCAAAGTACACCATGAAGGATCTCAGGCCGATAGCCAAGAAGTACGGGATCCCGACCCGATGCGTTAAGAAGATCGATATAGTAAAGCAGCTCCCCCCGGAGGCGCTGGAGGAGCTGGAGAAGAAGAGCTGAGAGTTCCGGGGCCTGATCATACATAGCTCTGTTTCACTGTTATCCGGTGGTATCGCTGAACTCATGGTTCCGGGAGCAATGCAGTTGATGATAACAGGTGAGGGTGTCGGAGAGCCCAAGATATCTCGATTCTTGCGAACCTCTGCGGGTTCGGGATCAGCATCATGAATAGCATCGGTCGGCTTGTTCGTGCCAGAGCAGCGGATGAAGCGTGGCGCCGTGGTCTCAACATCATATGGCGGCAGGGCGCCGAGATCGAGGACGAGAGGGGCTCGAGGACGAAGGAGCTGATGAACCTCATGGTAGTCGTCGAGGACGCGAGCTCCTGCGTTGCACCCCGCGAGTACTCCTGGACAGAGGAGCGTCTGGATGAGTATGCGTCACAGCTCCTTTCCCCTGAGAACCCCGGGTTCGAGTACACCTACGGGGAGAGGCTCAGGTCGTGGAACGGAGAGGTCGACCAGATCGCTGTGATAATAAATCGCCTTAGAAAGAATCCCGGGACGAGGAGGGCGACCGCGGTGACCTGGATTCCTCCGGTGGATCACAGGAGGGATGAGGTGCCGTGCATGGTAGTCTGCGATTTCAAAATAAGATCCGGCAGGCTGAACCTCACAGTGATGTTCAGGAGCCATGACTTCGCCGGAGCTTATCCTGCGAATGTTTACGCTCTGACAAGGCTCCTCCGCTATGTCTCAGAGGAGACCGGAACGGCACCGGGGAGCATCACCACGCTTAGCGCATCAGCCCACATCTATGAGCACGACTGGGACTGGGTGGAGAGCATGATCGTGAGAGTGGGGGAGCGGCAGGCTGGTCTTTAGGGATCGCACCAGCCCTACCCCATCTGGCGGTTGGCCACTCATGAAGACATTCATCCTCCAGATGGCGCTGCTAAGCGCACTCCTCTCCGGCCTGAAGACCGGAGCTTGCGCCATGTTTATTATCTATAAGCCGCTCTGCTGGCGCGCCATCGAATGAAGATGCGTGATATCGCACCGATGCGATCTCCTAGGGCGCCCGATGCGACCTAATCCAGGTATTTCTTAATCCTGCTCATCAGGATCTGCTTCGGATACGCTCCAACAAGCCTGTCGACGAGCCTGCCGTTCCTGAAGACCAGGAGCGTTGGTATCGCGGTGATGCCGTACTTTCTCGATGTGAGCGGGTTCTGATCCACATTCAGCTTCCCGAACACCACGCGTCCCTTCAGCTCGCGCGCCATCTCATCTATCACAGGCGCGATGGCCCTGCAAGGCCCGCACCACTCAGCCCAGCAGTCAACCACGAATACAGGGTACTGCTTTATTCCGGAATCCATGCTGCTGTCCGTCACCAGAACCGGCCTGTCCGGGTACTCTATTCTGGGCTCGCTCGCCACATGCGACCTCGCGGCCAGCTCGCGCTTCAGCTCCTCGAGCTTCTTTCTCCTTATCTCATCCAGCTCATCCATAGCGGACCTCCAGCCTCTTCGCCGCATCAGATATGAGCGATCTGAAGTGATCAAGCTTTCCAGGGATTATGCGGTACTGGAGGAGCGTGAAGTCCATGAACTCCAGGAGATCCTTCTCGTAAGCGTCTGCATTTCCCAGCGTGTCTATGAATATAACGCCCTTGAAGCATCCCATCTCGAGTCGTGCCTCCTCCATGCCCCAGCCGAGCCGTCTGAATATGTCGCGCCAGCACTCGATCCATCCCGGGGTCAGGTAGAAGTATAGCCCCTCTGATGCGATCCTCTCAACCTCACGCCTTGTTATGAGCGCGTCTATGCAGTTCTGGCAGTCTATCAGCTCAGCTCTGTATCCTCTTAGAAGATCGTTCATCTTCGGATGGCAGGCGCCGTAGACCACGATGATTTTGCTATTCTTACAGGACTCCAGCGCCTCTCTCAGCCGGAGCGCCAGCGCATCGAAATCGACATGCAGACCCGGATCCAAATAAATTGGATCAAACGAGAAATCCAGATCCCCGGAGATACGCTCGATCTCCTTTCTGAAGACGCCGCATGCGATCATGGAGTACCCAGCGGTGCTCATAGGAACCTCCTCGGGTGCAGTGGTAGCTGATCTCATATGTGTCTGAGCAAAGCTCACATGAACTCCAGCAAGGTGCCGATACTGAGCTCTCTAGCCCTTCTGTAAACCAGGCTGGCGACAGCGATGTCCTGTATTGCCAGTCCTGTGGAGTCGAAGATTGTTATCTCCATGTCGTTTTCCCTTCCTGGAATCTTCCCGGCAACGATCTCTCCGAGCTGGGCGTGAATCTCATCGCTCCTGTACTCCCCTCTGGATATCGGGACGTTCACCTCGCCGGAGTGGACCGCCTGGGAGAGATCATCGACGACCACCTTCGCGCGCCTCAGGAGCCTCGGGTCGAGCTCCTGCTTTCCAGGAGCGTCAGCGCCTATCGCGTTGATGTGAGTTCCATCCCTCACCCACTCCGAGAGAACAACAGGCGCCCTCGAGGGGGTGGCTGTGACGAGTATATCGCAGTCGCACGCATCCCTTGCATCGCTCACAGGAACGCACTCGCATTCCAGGAAACCACTCACATCTGAGACGAATGCCCTCGCACGCTCCTTTCTCCTGTCCATGACCCTCACAGCCTCAAGATCGAATAGCTTTGCGAGGGCCATGATCTGGGTCCTCGCCTGCGCTCCCGCGCCGATGATGCCCACAGCGCTCGAATCCCGGCGTGCCAGGTGCTTCGCCGCTATCCCGCCTGCGGCACCGGTGCGCATGGCTGTGAGATACGTGCCGCCCATCAGGGCAAGAGGGGCGCCGGTCTCGACGGAATTCAGGATGACCACTGCCATGACAGAGGGCAGACCTATCTCCGGGTTCCCTGGGTGGGAGTTGACTATCTTGACCCCTGTCGCCTCGAGCTTTTTGATGTACGCAGGCATCGTTCTGAGATCGCCATGCTCGTAGTAGAGATACGACTTCGGTGGCATCTGAACATTCCCCAGGCCGTGCTCTGCGAACGCAGATTCAACAGCCGGAATAGCATCCTCCATGGTCAGAACAGATCTCACGTCATCTTCTGAAAGCCAGAGTATCTCCAAGCTCAACACCGGCACACAAAAAGATGTTATGGGAGATAATCTTAGCTCTGTGCGATGGATCGCTATGACGTGGCTGTGATAGGCGCGGGTCCTGCAGGGCTCATGGCAGCGAAGCATGCGTCAATCTGCGGCGCCAGCACTGTTGTCCTGGAGGAGCACAGGGCCATCGGCCACCCTGTCCAGTGCGCGGGCCTTCTCGGCGTCAGAGCGCTTGAGGCATCAGAAATTCAGGCGGAGGGCTTTCTGCTGAACCCATTCAGGGGCGCTGTATTCGTCTCCCCCGATGGCTCCAGGCTATCATTCAGGTCATCGGATGTCCGTGCCTGGGCCGTCGACAGAAGGCTCTTCGACAGGAGCATGGCAGTGGCCGCTGTCCATCATGGAGTTGAGATCATGCTCGGCGCGCATGTGAGGTCCATGAGAAGAGCCGACGACCTCATGGTTCTGCATCTCCGCGATAAAGAGATAGCAGCGCGCGCTGTTATATCCGCTGAGGGTGTGAGGGCATCGCTGGCCAGGCGCTCCGGCATCCCCCCTCCAAAACGCCTGCTCTCCGGCGCACAGGTTGAGGTGCCTTTTGATGTTGATGATTTAGAATCGGTGGAGGTGCATCTCGGCAGAGAAATCGCGCCAGGCCTCTTCGCATGGGTGATCCCGATATCCAGGAGCTCAGCGAGGATAGGCCTCTGCGCCACAGAGAGCGCATGCCATCACCTCAAAAGATTCCTGAGCTCAGCGAGGATAAAGGAGAGGATCCTCGGCTCTCCTGTCTCGCTTGTTGTCGGAGGTCTTCCATTAGGCCCTCCGGAGAGGACATGTGCAGATGGCATGCTCGCCGTCGGGGATGCGGCGGCCCAGGTGAAGCCCACATCCGGCGGAGGTGTGTATCCTGGACTAGTATGCGGACGAATCGCAGGAAGGGTTGCAGCTGAGCACGCTCTGAGTGGCAGGCCGCTTGAGAGATACGAGCGCGAATGGAGATCCGCGATCGGCAGGGAGATATCTCTTGGCATGAGGGTCAACGATATCCTGAGGCGGATGAGCGATGGAGAGATCGATATGATGATAAGAAAGATCGCCTCAACGCCGGAGGCCATAAGGGCGATCGAGGAGCATGGCGATATCGACAGACCGAGCCGTGTGCTGCTCCGGCTTATGCCGATGCTGGCGCGGGATCTCTCTTTTATCAGAACGATACTAAAGGCCGTGTTCTGAGGATCATTTTCTGCGGATCTGCGTGAACCCGTCTCGAAATAGCCAGCGGCACACGGTATATCGGTAGGGGCCCCGGAACCTGAATGCACTGAAGGATCACATCCTGCCGTTGGTTGCTGGTGCAGCTCTGGGACAGGATGAATGTGGCATCAGCTCAGAAGCTTCAGCTGCTCCATCTCGCCCTCAAGCCTGTGCAGCTCCTTCGTGTCCAGCGCGAGCGGATCGATGTGCACGAGCATCACAGCTCCCCTCAGCGAGACCTCATCCCTCTGCGACTGTATGAACCTCAGGACGGTCTCGTAGTTGCTCTGTGTTATCAGGTATCCGATGCCCTCCATGAGTATAACAGGGTACTCAGCTCTCCTGAGGAAATCTGATATCATCGAGCTGAGCCTGGGGAAGTTTGTGGGATCCACGGATCTGAACTTTCCCTCTTCAGTCTTCTGCGTGAGCCATATGACCCTCTCAGGAGATATCCCGTACTTCTCGCGGAGGCTCTCAGGGTTGTACCTGGATATGCACAGTCCATCCAGCCCTGCGTGGATGAGCTCGCTGAATATCTCGAAGCACCGAACCGGCTTGTCCTCCTCGATCGCATATGTCGTTCCTGGGTTCAGTATCAGCTCGTAGATGCTGAATCCGTACTTGTCGATGAGCGGTCTCAGCGCCTTTACATAATCAAAACCAGGATCAGCTCTGCTCACGCTGGAGCAGATGCGTCTTATTATCGCGAAGAAATGCCTCCTCGTGATCTTGCACCGCGTATCGATCTCGATCAGGCCCCTGCCGCGCATGTCTGGATCGCAGGATGCGCCCTCTGCGATCCCTGATTGCTCGCTGAGAACAGAGTTGGCGATATCCATCGCGGCCTCAGGCGATCTCGTCCCCGCGATTATGGCGAGTATAAACGTCCTGAGGAGATACGAGGGCAGCGGGCCTGCTGTGAATATCAGCCCTTTGACCTCTGTGGGCTCAGCCCCGGATACGCCGCAGAAGCCTATGAAGTCAGAAGAGTCCGCCAGGATGAGTCTTGTGTTTGTTCTGCGAACGAGATTCTCCAGCTGATTTACAAAATCCAGCACGTCCTCTTCAGGTATCACATTCTCATTGGCGCGAACAAGATGCTCGAGGTTGTCAAGAAGTATCACGCCCTTCTTGCTGGACTCGACGAACGTCTTTATCGTGAGGAAGAGCAGCGGAAGATTCGCGGGCGATATCTGCTTCTCTCTGCCCTCCCTCTTCGGGTTCAGCCATATGATCGGAGTCTCGGTGAGACCGTGACTGCTTCTCACATCCTCTGGCGGCCTGCGTGTGACGCACAGCCCCTCAAACCCATGCGTCACCTGATCCGTGAAGACCTCATATGCTTTCTCAGCGGAGAAGTAGATCTTTCCAGGCTCGAGTCTGAACTTCAGCGGAGCAGCTCCGGCTCTCTCGACAGCCGGCTTGAACGTGATCTCCTCCTCCACGATGAGTCTCGTTGTTGATGTGCCGAGCGAGCCTGTGAGAACCCTCTCCACGTGATCCCAGAGGTCAAGGAGATGCCTGGCATCGACCCTCTCCCTGGAGACGCCAAGCCTTGCAAGATCCGCGTCTATGAGCATCCTGGCCTTCTCCGCCCCTATGTATCTGGAGAGCATCGACTCGACCTCATCTACAGTCCCCAATCTTATGGCAGGCCTCTCGATCGGGATCGCACCCCTCCTCTCGCTGAATATCTCGACAAATCCCTCTGCCTGGATCTTCTCCTCAGGCGTCGGGGCGCTCATCAGGGAGAACAGCACATACAGGCTCGCGTTCGCGAAGAGGCTCCAGAACACAGAGTTCGTCCATGGATCCAGATCCACGCCGAAAAGGTTCGTCGGATTTAGCGCAGATACCCCGAACGGGCCTGCGTCCAAGATCGACTGCGAGAGCCAGCCGGCCTTGACGACTGTGGGTACAAGCGCGGTGTATACCCAGAGCACAAACCCTGCGCTCATGCCTGCGATGGCCCCCTCCCTGCTGCCCTTCCTCCAGTACAGACCTCCAATAACAGCTGGCGCCATCTGGCTCGCGGCCACGAATGATATCAGACCGATATCAACCAGGCTCTGGTACTCGACAGCCCTGGAGTAGAGGTATCCGAGCATCACCACGAGAATGATGTTGATGCGCTTGGCGTTGAGCAGGAGCCCCGGGAGACCCCTTCCCCTGCCTATGTACCTCATGAGGTACGGCAGCTCGAGCTCGTTCAGCATCATATGGCCAACTGCAACACTGTCCACAAGCACCATCGCAGTGGCTGCGGACGCACCTCCTATGAAGACGAGCAGAGCGAGAGGTATGTTGCCCGTGGAGTACGGGATCTCTATCACGAACATATCCTTCACGCCGGGAACGCCCAGAATCAGGCCTGCGCCGGCTATCGCTGGAACGAATAGGTTTATAAGGAGCAGGTAAAGCGGGAAGAGCCACATCGCCTTTCTTATGTGCGATTCATCAGCGTTCTCGACAACCATCACGTGGAACTGTCTGGGGAGAAGAAACGCAGCGAAGAAGGATATCACCGTGAGCGAGAACCAGGATGTGTAATCTATGTTAATTAGATGCGAGAACTCCTCTGTTGAAAGGACACGGTCGATTATCTCCGAGTATCCGCCGAATATCCCCCACGTTATGTATGCGCCAGCGACAACAAATGCGGTCAGCTTGACTATGGATTCAAACGCAACAGCTGCGACAAGCCCCTCGTGCCTCTCCATCGGATCGAGATGGCGCGCCCCGAAGATTATGGCGAATATGCCTAGCAGGACTGCCACGACGAGCTTTGTGCCCCAGAATGTCTCTCCGCCGCTTATTATCTGTATAGAGCTGGAGATGGCGATGAGCTGGAGCGCAACGTAAGGTATGACGACCATCAGGCTCACAACGGTGACTATTGCGCCTATGGCGTAGCTTCTGCCGTACCTGAAGCTTATGAAGTCGCTGACAGATGTGAGACGGTACTCCTTTGATATGCGGACTATCTTGCGTATCATCACCCATCCGAGCAGCATCGCAAGTGTCGGGCCGATGTATATCGTGAGAAACTCCAGGCCGCTTGTCGCAGCCCTCCCGATGCTTCCATAGAATGTCCATGCTGTGCAGTATACCGCCAGGGATAACGCATAGACATATGGATTAGAGACTATGCTCCTGCCGGCCTGCCTCTGCCTGTCCGCGTAATACGCTATGAGGCTAAGAAGGAGGAGGTATGAGACTATGAGGGAGAATGCGAAGAGCGGCGCGCTCAACTGGAACCCCTCCTGTCGAAGAGGTAAGCCCAGGTTATCACAAGCGACCACACAAGAAGGATGTAAACCAGCCGCTCGGGGAAACCCAGTATCCTCTCAGCGGGGCTGGGTATCGAGAGTATCGGCCAGTTGAACAGAGCCACAGCTATCACGAAGGCCAGAACCCACAGTTCGACCTGCTCGAATAGTCCTTTCGTTGATATGGTCATGCCTAAAGTCCCGGGTAAACCGTGATGCCCTTCGATGATATATCGAGAGCATGCTTCCCAGCGCGGTGGGATGTGCCCATCATCTTGAGAATCTCCAGGGACCGCCTTCTGGTCCTGCCTATCTCCATGTTGTAGAGTATTATCACCCCATCTGTTATGCAGGCTATATCCTGGGGATACGGAGTGCTAGATCTGGACTCGGCTGTTATCAGAACCACGCTGTTCCAGCTCTTCATCATGGCGCCCAGCCTGAAGAGGAATCTGCTGTAGCCATCCCTCAGCACCGTCCTGAGGAATGGGAGGGAGTCTATGACTATTCTCCTGGGCTGAAAGCTCCTCACCTCGCGATCCATCAGCTCCAGGATCTCGTCCTCATCACCCCTCTCGATCACCTCGCCGAGATCAACGTATTTTATCAGGGTGCCGAAATGCCTGTGGTCCACGAACTCGTAGGTGGAGATGAACCTGAGCATCAGCTCGGCAGGCTCGCTGAGGGCCATGAAGTATATCCCGCGCTCCCCAAGCTCCGCTCCCTTGAAGAGGTACTGCATGCACAGGGTCGTCTTTCCGCTGCCGGTCTCCCCTGAGATCAGAACGCTGGAAGGTACCGGTATCCCGCCCTCCAGCATCTCATCCAGCCCCGGGATTCCCGTGGGCATCTTCTCTATCTGTCCCGTCCGACCGCCTCCATTATGTGGCGGAGCATGAAAGCCTGAATCCTGAGTGATCAATTACCATCTTTTATTATTTCTCTTTTGTCTGTGGAGATAATCTGAAGGAGATCGTGCAGGCTTCGTATCTGGTGCAAAATTGGGGAAAACCGATGTTCATTGGACTGATGAGCTGAAGGCATCGATAAATGCCTAAAACAGCTGGGCATCAGGAATCGACGACCTCTGACTGTACGATCAATGGGTACATCACAGGTGAATTAGTGAGCAGCTAGAACGGCTGGAGGTGATGCTAAAAATGCCCCGAGATCCAGCTTTCCGATAATTCGCAGAGATGAACATGAATACGGGCTAAGACAGCACATCTCAAAAGTATCTACATGTCTCATTATGTGCGATCTATGGAATCGGGATCTAACAGGCTACACCTCTGCGATCCTGCGGCACTCGCCATAGGAGGAGCGCAGGCGAGCATCACAGCTTCAGCCCGAACTCCTTCAGCCTGTGGACGGCATCCCTGCGGGCGCTCTGATGCTCTCTCAGGAACTCCCTGATTCTGGCTGCAGCGATCTTCTTGCACGAGCCGCACATCTGCCTGCCGCTTCTGCACTCTCCGTACAGCTCCTCCAGCTCCCTGTCGTCCTCGGCGAGGTGGAAGAGCAGGAACTCGTAGACAGCACACCTCTCAGGCTCTCCACCATAGCGTCGCTGCTCGGCCAGAGACTGCCTCCCTCCGGTTATCGCCCTCATGATCTTGCTCGCAGCCTCATCAGGATCCTCTGTCAGCGCTATGTGGCTCTCCGGCCGGCTGGACGACATCTTTCCTCCTGTCAGCCCGGTCATGAACCTGTGGTATATCGATGCCGGCGGGATGAAGCCGAACTCGCCGTTCTTAACCTCGACCTCTCTTATGATCTCATCTATCCTATCAGCGCTCTCACCATCGAAGAGATCTATGTGCTCTGAGTACTGCTTGATCCTGTACCCTGAATCGATCAGCGCATCTGCAGCAGCCCTGATGAGATCAGGACCGGCCGCCTTCCCCCGGATGCTTATGTATCCCTCCCTCTGCTCGACCAGGAATTTTCGCATCCGGTATGCGAGATCTCTGGTCAGCCGCATGTGCGCATCCTGGTCGGATCCCACCGGAACAACAACAGGCTTCGGACCTCCGTAGTCCGGAAGCTGCGGGTGGAGGATATCCGCGCTCTGGGCCATCACGCTCTCCATGTGGCCGATCGATGTCTCTCCGGAGAAACCGTAGATCGCACTCACCTCCGAGAAGTTCGTCTCCGCTGCCAGTTCAAACGCGAGATCCCTCATCCTGTAGTTCTCAGACTGGAAGTATATGTGGCCGGTGGGCTCGAAGCCGAGAGCTATGAGGCTCAGGATGTAATCGTTGATCCCGAGCTCCCTGCACCTATGCCAGCTGATCCCGCGCACTGCATGCGCCTCCATGTTTGCGATGGCCACGAACGCATCCGCGCCGTGCTTCTGATGCCATATGATCTCGTTCATCACCATCATGTGGCCGAAGTGCGCCCTGCCGCTGGGCATGAAGCCGCTCATGACCGCAAAGGGCCTGTGCTCCTTCATCGCCCTGAGAACGACATCGTAATCTCTGTGCCCGAATATGATGCGCCTTCTCATGTACGGATGCGGATCTTCGATCTCCGGCAGGATCTCCTCGAACCGAGAGATGCCAAACTCCTCGAAAAGCTTTGAGTAATCTTCGATCTGAGATGAGCCCCAGGGATCCAGCTTCACTTCCATGGCTGGGGGCAATGATCCGGACGTATATTTAAGTTATCTCTCATCCGCTCTTATCGAGTGGGTTGAGACGAACTGCGATCCAGTGAGAATGCACCATGAATCCTGACAGCTCAATGCTGTGGATCTCAGTAACAGGGCATACCACATCATTCTGAATGCAAGCAGCACGGCAATGCCAAAAGTTATGAACATGTAGGTACAGCTTCTGTAAGTCTGCGTGAGAAATTATGGTGCTCGATAACCTAGGCGGATCGCTTCGAGGTGCCCTGAAGAAGATAGCCTCGGCAACACGTGTTGATAAGGCTCTTGTGGATGAGGCTGTGCGTGATATCCAGCGCGCCCTGCTCCAGGCTGATGTGAATGTGAAGCTTGTGATGAGCCTCTCGAACAGGATACGCGAGCGCGCGCTCAACGAAAAGCCCCCTGCAGGGATGAATCCCAGGGAGCACGTGATAAACATCGTCTACCAGGAGCTGATCAATCTCGTCGGCAGGGGCACAGACATCCCGCTCAAGAAGCAGACGATCATGCTTGTTGGTCTCCAGGGCAGCGGCAAGACAACGACAGCCGCAAAGCTCGCCACATACTTCCAGAGGAAGGGTCTGAGAACAGCTGTCATATGCGCGGACACATTCCGGGCGGGGGCGTACGATCAGCTCAAGGCGCTCTGCGACCGTCAGGGGATCTTCTTCTACGGGGAGAAGGGGAACAAGAACGCGCCTGAGGTCGCGAAGAACGGCCTGGAGGCGACGAAGAAGTACGATGTGCGAATAGTGGATACGGCCGGCAGGCACGCGCTCGAGAGCGATCTGATCCAGGAGATGAAGGAGATCCATGCGGTTGTGAACGCTGATCACAAGCTTCTCGTCATGGATGCTGCTATCGGCCAGCAGGCTAGCGAGCAGGCCAGGGCCTTCAACGAGGCCGTTGGAATAACGGGAGTGATAATAACAAAGCTCGACGGCACCGCGAAGGGCGGTGGGGCGTTGAGCGCGGTCGCGGAGACGAAGACATCCGTCGCGTTTATAGGCGTTGGCGAGACAGCGGCCGACCTGGAGAAGTTCGAGGCTGACCGTTTCATATCACGCCTTCTCGGCATGGGCGACATAAAGGGGTTGATCGAGAAGGCCCAGGAGGTGCAGATCGAGAGCGACGTCGATGTCGATGCGATGATGAAGGGCAAGTTCACCCTGAAGGACATGTACAAGCAGCTAGAGGCGATGAACAAGATGGGCCCGCTGAAGCAGATAATGCAGATGCTCCCGATCGGCGGAATGGGCATCGAGCTTTCAGACAGAGAGTACCAGGTCACAAAGGAGAGGCTCGACGCATACAGGTTCATCATGGACTCCATGACAGAGGAGGAGCTTGAGGATCCAAAGATAATCAACGCGAGCAGGATAAAGCGAATCGCGCGCGGAAGCGGCACTCGGCCCGAGCTGGTCAAGGAGCTTCTTAAGTCGCATGCAGCAATGCAGAAGGCCATAAAAGGGATGAGAGGGGGAATGGGGCGTATGAACGTGAAGAAGCTCATGAAGCGTCTGGGACAGCCGAAGGTCTAGACCTTCGATTCCTCATACGCTATCCATACTATCACTATCCCCACCAGGATCAGAAGCGGCCCGATGGATCCCTTTATGATGTTCGCTGTGTACGACCACCAGTTAAGACCGTACAGCCAGCTGTTGTGTCCAGACCATGCCGGGTCGGCCATGGTCCATATGCCCACAATGGCCACCAGAATGCCAATAATCACCTTCAGAACATCTCCAAGCTTCAGAGCAGATCCCTCCTTTCAGATGATATTCGTGATGCAAGTGAGGGTTGATGTAGAGAATTCAATATATAACCATCTCTCTGTTATGCATAAGCGTTTGCATTAGCGTCCAGTAAGCCAGGGTCGCGCAATCGTATCACTGCATGGAGATGCGACTTTGTGGGATTCAACTGGTAGTGTGCTCGTGTGACCTCCTCCCCTAATGTGAAGGGTCTTCTGCCTCCTTTCCTGATTTGAGATCAAAAGCATCTGACCTCGCAGGATTCATGATGTATCATGCCACTGGACATCGAATTACTGACAGGCTTTTCCGATGTTCAAGCCCATGATCCGACTGGCATCCTGCCAGTGGATGAAGATTCCTAGCAGCCCGTTCAGTTATTCGATCCCGCGATCTGAGTTGGGTGATCATATGTCCCTTCATGCCGGTGAGTCTCCGGCTCCCGGAAAGATATTTAAATGATGCTACATACTGCCACAATAAAGATTTACTTTGTGTTACCAAAAGGTGATATGATTGCATGCACGCCTGCCCTTCATTGCTTTGGTGCTTCTGATGATGCTCCCAGTCTCTTACGCCCAGGAGCCTCTGTGGGTTGGCCGTGGCGCCCCTGAGGATGTGGTGAATCTCGACGTGGGGGCGAGATCTCCTGGTTATGTGCCATCCTTCGGTACGAGGGGATTTGCAGCGCCTGTCTCCCCTCAGGTGATGGCGCTGAGCCCGGGCGCGATGGTCCATCAGGCGGAATCGTTGCTCTCTGAGGCGAAGAGAGCACGAGATGATGTTCTATCCATCTACAACATGACGAGACTCCTGGTGGTTTACGCATCTGAGAACGCGAGCATCGCGAGATCGATGGCTGAATCCGCTGAGATGAACGCCGGAGCTGCCAAAACAAGCGTGTATGAATGCAGGGCTGCTCTTAACGAGACGAGGAGCGTGAGATCTGAGGTCCTCTCCATCTACAACCTGACGAGACTCATGGCAGCTTATGCATATGAGAACGCGAGCATCGCGAGATCGATGGCTGAATCCGCGGAGACGAGCGCCAGAAGAGCTGAGACAGGCGCATACGAACGCGGGATGGCGGTGACTTCCCCTCCAGCCTGAAAACCGGAGTTTACGCCCTCCTGCTCGCTATCAACGAGAGCAGCTCAAGCTCCTGCTCCAAGAATAATCAACGATAGATGCGATCTCCGTAAAAGGGGGCCGGTTGTCTCCGCCCATCCGGAAAGATTTTAGACTTTGGGATTCTGGGTAAAGCAGTGTGAACTTGAGCATCAGGCTTGGCTGGATTACCGCTGTTGTTCTCGTAGCGCTCATCGCCATAGCCTACTTCATGTTCCCACTCATGGATGGCATCATCCTCGGCACGGTCTTCGCATACATAGGAAGGCCGATACGAGATATGTTCGGGTCCAGGAAACGCCTGGGCTCAGCCATCGCATCCATATGGATAATAGTGCCGATCTCGCTCGTTCTGATCCTGGGCGTGATGGAGATAGCGAACCTGTTCATGTGGATCGCCCAGAACCAGGGAAGCATAACGAGGGAGATAAGCGGCACCATCTCAGGCCTCGAGATCCCTGAGGAGATATACACGCTCATCACGGGAAGCCTGCAGAACGTCCTCAGCTTCGTGGCAGATCTAGCTGCGAGGATGCCGATATTCGATTACGGCAGGAGAATGATCCTGCTCGCAATAAATCTTGTGCTCTCGATACCTGTATGCTACTTCCTGCTCTGCGACGGCGAGCGTTTCGTTGAGTCCTGGTTCACCATAGTCCCTGAGGAGAGCCTGGAAACATACAGGGCATACTTCGAGAGGATCGACAGGATCCTGAGCGGCATATTCCTCGGCAGCATGTACACCGCGATCGTTGGAAGCGTGATCTCGGCCATAGTCTTCTACGCATTCGATGTTCCCAGGCCGTTTGCAATGGCGAGCCTGGTTTTCATAGCAGGTCTGGTGCCTGTGCTGACCGCATGGGCTGTCATTGTACCGATATCGATATACAGATACCTTCTCCTGGGTCCAGCCGAGGCGCTCATGTTCTTCGCCGTAGCATCCGCTCTCATCTATCTCCCATCTGAGCTGATCATACGGCCGTACCTTGTGGCGGCTCGCTCCTCACTGCATCCGCTGCTTGTTATACTCTCTTTCCTGGGCGGCGCGATGGTGGCTGGAATAGGCGGTTTCTTCCTGGCCCCTGCGATCATGGGCGTGATCGTGGGCATATACCAGGTCAGAAGGGAGCAGTCTCTGGCGAAGGAGCCTCAGAGCGAGCAGGATCTCTGAGGTGGAGATATGCGGTTCTGCATAGAGACATACGGCTGCACTGCGAACATCGGGAATTCCATGGAGCTCAGGGGAGCGCTGATAGCGCACGGGCATTGTGAGAGCGATCTTAATAATGCAGACGTCGTGATCCTAAACACATGCGCAGTTACATCACGCACAGAGAGGGACATGCTCCGGCGGATCGGCGAGCTCAGAGGCAGGAGGCTGATAGTGGCAGGCTGTCTGCCTGCTGCCATTCCGGAGCTGGTTGAGGGTCTCGAGGCCGTGGGCGTTCTGAACAGAGATGGCATAGACAGGGTTATCGATGCCATTGGAAGAGCTGAGCAGCCGGAACCAGATCGCATCACATCATGCTTGCCCGGAAGCCTGTGCGGAGTTGTCAGCATCTCAGAGGGATGTCTAGGAGCATGCTCATACTGCATAGTGAAGAGGGCAAGGGGGCCTCTCAGGAGCCGAGAGCCGCGCGAAATAGAGGATGCTGCAAGACGTCTCGTGAGCAGCGGTGCTGTTGAGATCCAGCTGGCATCACAGGATGCCGGAGCTTACGGATGTGACATCGGAGCTTCACTTCCGGAGCTCCTCGATCTGCTCTCTGATATGGACGGGACGTTCATGATACGGGTGGGCATGATGAACCCTGACTCTGTTATGAGGATTCTCGACGAACTGCTGGAATCGTACAGGAGCGGGAAGGTATACAAATTTCTCCATCTTCCGCTCCAGTCAGGCTCCGACAGGGTTCTGGAGGGGATGGGAAGGGGCTACACATCCGGTGATTTTGTTCATATCGTGAATGCTTTCAGATCGAGATTTCCGGAGATCTCGCTCACGACCGATGTGATAACCGGCTTTCCGGGAGAGACAGATCAGGATTTCGGATTGACTGAGGATGTGATAAGAACAACACAGCCTGACAAGGTGAACGTCACTAGGTACTCGCGGAGACCTCACACCCCCGCCTTTACGATGTATGATATGCCTGACAGGATAAAGAAGGAGAGGTCGCGCAGGATGACGGAGCTCTGGAAGGAGATCGCTCTCATGCGGAACAAGCGGTACGTGGGGCAGGAGCTGGAGGTGCTGGTCACAGAGCACGGGAGAGCCGGCACCATGAAGGGGAGGACCAGGAACTACGTCGGGGTCGTGGTCCATGGCGCCAGCTCCGTTGGAAAATGGTTGAGGGCGGTGACGACAGATGCAACGCCCTTCTACATAAAGGCCAGATGCACTGAAAGTCTGTGAACGCTCTGAGCTGACCGAAAGTCTACAGCAACTAATCTACGTGAGGGCCATGAGCTCCAGCTTCATGCGCTCACGATCGCTCATATCCGATCCGGTGCCGGATGTGAGCGAATCGTCCGGCACATACGTAAGCGTCAGCTTCCTGCGCTTGCCGTGCGTGAGCCTGACATGCTTTGGATCGAGATCTGCGGCGCGCTTCATCACTGTGATCACTGTCGTTTTATTGAGCCCCAGCATGTCCACCAGCTCTGCGGTGGTGTAGTCCCCTGGCCTCTCGCTCATGATCTCTATCAGCGCCCTTGCATGCTTGTCTATCGCACGCCCCTCGCCGTACTCAAGATCCTTTGAGGCTCTGGCATGCCTCGCCCTGAGCTGCGTCTTCAGATCTGCAACCTCTTTCGATAATCTGTCCACCTGATCGATCAGCCGGCCGAGCAGCTCAACATCCCTCCCAGACCCGACACTTTCTGTCAGTCTGTTTACGGCGGTTATGAGCTCGATCATGGCCTGCTCTTCCTTAAGCTTCCTTTCAGTCTCAGCGGCCTTATTTTTATACAGCTCTAAAAGCTCTTCGAACATCTGCTTACACCTATTACTTGTATGGTTTGTTTGGATGAAGCAAAATATTATTTATCCTTAAACAGACGCTACTATATATAGATTTCGATGTACACTCTGCGGTTTCCTTAAGAGATTGCTGGGTTGCAGCGATCTGCTCGGCCCGATCAGAGTTCGCAACTCAGAGTGTTCATGCTGGCATCTGGCAATGTGGTGTTCTTTTCGCATGATCGGGCTGCATGCTGTATCGATGTGATCTGCAGTGTATGTGGATCCGTGCAGCACTACAGCATGTGAGCGCATCACTGAACAGTCTGCCATGGAATCGATATCTATCAACACAATATATAACAACTTCTGCGAATACACATCCTCTTGGCCTCAACGATACAGGCAGACGAACGCTATCTGGTCATCCGTCCATTTATTGGTAATCCAATCATACGATCAGACATCGCGCATATTCGTTCAAAAAATACGTTCTTTCAGTGCAACCGGAAGCTGGCGTATATCTCTTATCATGATATCTGCAACCTCCAGCAGCCTGGGATGCGGGTTCGGATTCTGCTGGACTGTGAGCACCCCGAGATCCGCCTCCTCCAAGGCATAGAGATCGTTGAGACCATCGCCGACCATCACCACCGCTCGGTGATTCTCTTTAAGCCTTCTCACGATCGCCCTCTTCCTGATCGGATCTGCAACAGAGCATATCTTTTCAGGATCTATGCCGTAATCGACAAGATGTATCAGACTCCTGGGGCTGTCGCCAGATGCTATGTATATATCCGCACCCATGGCTCGGAGCTCATCTAGGACAGATCTGACACCAGGGAACGGCACGCCTCCTGTGCTCACGATGTACGGGACGGTCATATCCAGAGAGTCCACGATTATTCCGGTTGTGTGATACGTCTCAGGGCATCTCTGCCTGACAGCCTCGTGCGCAACCAGGAGATCCCTGACGGTCGCATCCGAGCGCCTTATAGCCTCAAGAGCATCCGAATGCGAGACCGGTGTGCTGTAGCAGCTTATCTCTATGCCCTCTGAGCACAGCTCTATCAGCCTGAGCAGATGTGTGTCCTCCGGACATCTCTGGACATCCCTCGGATCCATCTGAGGCACGACAAGCGCTCTGCCCGGCCTCTCTATGATGAGCTGCGCTGTCACTATCCTTTCCAGAATCCTCCTGTGGATGAGATCGTTGGCCACACGGTACATTCGGAGCAGAGTGCCTGCGACATCGAGAACAACTGCCATCTCGCCCATTGCCATTCGATATTCACGGAAGAGGTATGAACATATCGCTCCTCTGTGCATGTCTTAGAGGTGAGAGCACGTCGCCGTCCACCCGCATTGTCAGAGGATGCGACCCTGTAGGTCCCCTATCCCGTCAGAGACCTTTGATGCTGTCTCTTTCAGAATCTGAGCTGCCAGAATGCGCTCATAGAAGGTCTGCATCGCAAAAATATATACCAGAAAAGATATTGCTATGACTGACCATGAAAGACATACCGGATCGCATCGCTGCGCTTGCTGCAAGAGCGCTCGAGCCGATCATCTCTGCGATGGATTCTCCTGCCTCGCATGAGGTGGAGGCCGGTGGCGTGATCCTGAGGCTGGAGG
This sequence comes from Methanothrix sp., assembly GCF_030055635.1. Classification (NCBI taxonomy): domain Archaea; kingdom Methanobacteriati; phylum Methanobacteriota; class Methanomicrobia; order Methanotrichales; family Methanotrichaceae; genus Methanothrix; species Methanothrix sp. The sequence continues at coordinate 88,279 of NZ_JASFYM010000006.1, forward strand.
TGAGCGATGCCCGGGTCTCCTGCAGGTGGGGCATTGGAGACTGCCTGGAGCTCCTGGAGAGGGTAGCAGAAGAGCTGGGCGTGCCCCTGGAGGAGGAGCTGGTCGTGAGGCATCCTGAGATGGAGTTCAGCGAGAACATGGTCACCGGCTTCTTCGAGGCCTGGAGGGGAGTCTCTGTTAAAAGAAGGAACCCCATGGAGGATGTGCTTGACGCTCTTATCTCCGAGCTCGAGATGCGCGGCGTGAGCATATCTCTGGAGGAGGATTCTCTGGTGCTCTCCAAGCGGAGATCGATACGCTGAGCCTCTACATTGTTTTGGCGCGGTGGAGGCCCTGGTGTTCAGAGCAGCTGCTCTCGCTCAGCCCTGCAGCGGGCTGCGGCCTCTGCTCTTCACATCTATAAATGTTGGGAATCCCATCGCGTTCAGCTCATCCTCGCCGAGTAGAATGCTGTGGCCCTCTGCATCAAAGGCTCTGAGCCATGATATCCGCCATCTCCCAGGCTCTGCATCCGCTGGCATCATGATATCGCCCCGGTAGAGAGCCCCGCTGGTGTTGCCAGCGCCTGCGGTCTGGTTCAGCTGCACCACTGCCGACATCCCGCCGGATGGGCTGACGAGCTTTATCGCTGGGGGAGATGATCCGGCCTCGGAGAGAGCGAGCGATATATTGAGCGTATCCAGGCTTGCGTTCAGCACGCGTGGCTCGATCGTGAGATTCAGCAGATCAGGCCCGAGCCTGGCATCGTGGGGGGATGATGCTCTCTCCTCTGCACCACCCGATGGATCGCCGCCCGCAAGGACGATATTCTTCTCGATGGAGAACACCCCCACCATATCATCGGTCCTGAACCCGTACATCGCGGGGTGGAGCGATGTGCCTGCGCCCTCTGCAACGCCGTATGAGATGTGCGCCCATGATAACGAGCCCTGAGTCAGAATACAAAGCACGACCAGAAGCAGCGCCCTTCTGCGCATCTTATGAGAGGTCTTCTTCATAGGAACCTCCTGGGGTGTAGGGGGAGCGGAAACCCCGCCATTCAGGTCGGGGAGGAGCGTACCCCACGCAGAAACAATATATACCTTTGTACCTGCTATTCTCTCCTGAGATGCCTTCTGACCCCAGAAGACACTCCGTAACGGAGAAACGGTTGCAACACGGAATGACGATAGGCATTTTGGAACGCCCCGAATCCGTAGCAATGCGGAAGCTGAAACCTGCATTTGAGGCCAGGAGCGTCCCCAGGGTCGCCGCTCTTCGGAGCTATATCCTGTGATGTCAACCGGCCTATTGTCTCGGACATGTCGGATTCTCCGCATGGCGCCAGGGACAAGCTCCGGTCTTCAGGCCGGAGTAGTTGACGGTAGATGAAGATTGCTCAGAGTGACCCCCTCTCCGGCCTGAAGGCCAGAGCTTGCGCCCTGTTATTCTCTGTCATGTGACTCTCAACGTCGTCTGGATCGCCAGATGTGCATTGTGACTGTAGCAAGCAGAGACCACAGGATACCCGCTGCATGAACCTGCTTCTCTTCTCTCCCACTCACGTTACTGGTTTCAGGGTGCTCTTCAGCCTGCACATTCTCCTCAACAGCAATCCCTGCGACCCCGCTCACGTTCTCGACTACCACATGGAAGCTCCTGTAGTTTGGCGGGGAGCCCTTTGCAGAGATCCCGACCTCTATGGTGTGATTCGCAGGAGCAATATCTCCCGCTGAGAGATTCACGTTGAACGTCATCCTGCCGCCGGGATAGACCCATCTGGCTCTCGTCACATTCGAGACCGATATACCAGGAGGCAGGCCTCTGAACACGAGCCTGGCATAGGCTCCGTCACCGCCTATGTTCTGTATGGTTATCGGAAGAGTTATTGTGGTGTTTGGCCTCATGCTCACATCGGGAGCATCAATGACCTTGAAGTACGGCGTGGCAGCTGCAGCGCTCAGAGCTGCATAAATAACCAAAATCATGGCAAGTTTTCTCATATGAGATCACCAGGGAGACCGTCTCCTTTAGGGGATGGGCGGCTCACGATAGTTACATTATCAAATTTTATAAAAGCATTTCCGGCCGGTGGATAATTGACCGGAGACCAGCGAGTACAGGAGTTCAGAAGATCTAGCTGTACAGGCCAGCTGGATCAGTGATAGCAGGGATTGCGATCATATGAGATCACCGTGGAGACCCGTCTCCTTTGGGGGGGGCAGGTAGCTTAAGCTGGTGGGTCCCAAGCTACAGCTCGCACTTCACAAACCTCTCCAGGATCCAGCGGTTCCTGACCTCTGGGTTGAATAAAACGCCATAGAGAGGTCGATCGCGCGCCACAAAAGCCTCGCAGTTCTCCGCTACTGCAATCAGTTCGGATGGGAGCACCAGCTGGAAGCTGTGCAGATGGAACGCAGGTATGATCCGCGGTTCTCCAAGAAGCGGGGTCTCAGCGGAGATCACCACATTCTCCATCCCGATGTGAATGCCTGAAAGCACTCTTCCGCCAAGAACAGAGCATATGACAGCAGCTCCGGTCGATATTCCCAGCACCGGGCGTTTCCAGTCCTGTAGCCAGGAGAGCTGCTCTGCATCATCAATACAGCATCTGTCCTTGAGAGCTGTGCCGCAGAGCACCACCTTATCGTAACCAGATGGATCCTCAAGCTCCCTGTAATGCATAACATCAATCTCCGCGCCGGCCCTGCGGAGCGCATTTGCGACAGGATCGACGAACTCGTACCTGGAGAGCGAGCCATCGCGATAGCAGAGGTCCAGAACAAGGATCACGTTTATTCTCCCCACATATATTAATTTGCGGTCTTCTCCACAAGCCTCGCTGACTCGATCACGTATTTCCCGCGGTTGCCGCTGAAGAGCCTTTCAGCTCTGAGCACCTCCAGCCGTCTCCTGAATATCGGCCCGTCCAGAACCAGCGTCTCCAGCTCGCCGCCCTCTCCTGAGGGGCTTATTCCGTATCTCTTTTGAAGCCTCTCGAGCTTTTCTATCATTCTGTCATCAATCTCCGCGCCCAGAAAGCTCTCATCCAGGGGGTACGCAAAGACGCCTGTCACAATGACCCTGAAGCCGCGGGCAGTCAGCATTCTCAGATAATCGAGCTGATCGATCTGCCAGAGCGGGTTGAAGCACCAGAGATCGAGCTCGCTGCAGATCCTCTGGATTCTCGACGACTGATAGACGGACTCGATCGCGCCCGTCACTATCCCATCGATGCTGTAGAGCCTACACGCCTCGATGATCGCCTCCCTCAGATCATTCAGCTCCATCTCCTCCACGCCCGGGGTTCGCCACTTCAGCATATCGATGCCGATAGCAGATGCCACAAGCTCCGCGAGCCCTATGTTCTGCGTGTGGAACATGTAGCTCTCCTCATTTTCAGATATCAGGGTGATTAGGCACCGCACATCCTCCTTTTCCATCGCCCTGTAGCAGGCGAACACAGAGTCCTTGCCGCCGCTGAAGAGAACTCCAAGTTTCATAGAACCTCCTGGGGGTAGGGGTAGCGGAAACCCCGCCCTTCAGGGCGTGGAGGAGCGTACCCCACCCATATAAACTGAAATTTATATACAAAGTGAACATATCCCTCAATACAATGCTTCAGACTCTGATGGTCCGGCTCGATCCAGACGATGAACAGTATAAGATCCTTCTGGAGACGATGCACCGTTTCAACGAGGCCTGTAACTACATCGCAGAAGTGGCGTACTCCATCGGGAAGGCCAATAAGTACGTAGTCCATAAAGCTGTCTACTATGACGTTAGGAAGCGATTCGGTCTCTCTGCACAGCTCACTGTCAGAGCGATATCCAAGGTTGTTGAGGCATACAAGCGAGATCGATCTGTTAAGCCGCAGTTCCGGCCTGATGGGGCGATTGTTTACGACCAGCGCATACTCTCCTGGAAGGGGCTCGAAGCAGTCTCGCTGACAACACTCGAAGGCCGGCAGCTTATCCCCCTCAGGATTGGCGATTACCAGAAAGCTCGGATGGATCGGGTTCGTGGTCAAGCAGATCTGATACTCAGAAACGGTGTGTTCTATCTTGCTGTTGCTGTCGAAGCTCCAGAGGAGACTCCCTACGAGCCCAGAGGGGTTCTGGGTGTCGATCTCGGTATCAAGTATCCCGCTGTTGATTCTGATGGGGAGATACACAGCGGCGAGAAGCTTCTGGAGACCAGAAAGCGGCTTGATTCGCTCAGAGCCAGGCTCCAGAGTGTGGGTACCAGGTCTGCTAAAAGGCATCTCAAGAAGCTCTCCGGCAGGATGAAGCGATTCACCAGGGATGTCAACCATCGCATCTCCAGGCATATAGTCGCGA
>NZ_JASFYM010000007.1 GCF_030055635.1 Methanothrix sp.
AGCTGCCTGCAGGTCTCCAGCGTATCCTCTAGCTTTTTGATCTGAGCCTCAGTCGGATACAACCGGAACCTGTAAGCAGATCTCATCTCGATCGTTGCTCCTTCTATATTGCGTACGGGCTTACTCCAAAGATTGGAGTTTGCGCCCTGCTATTCTCTATCAGTTGCTCTCCCCGCTATCCTTCATGTACTCCCTCAGCACCACAGTTGCATAGGAGCCGGGCGGCAGGGAGAACTGGATGCAGGCGTTTCCCTCTAGAAGATCGACCCGCGGATCAACAGCCAGAAGAGCTGGCCTTCTCGCGCCGCGTGAGCCCAGATCCGGACAGATCTTCACAGAGAAGCTCTCTCTCGATATCCCCTCGGATTCCAGGATCTGGCGCTCGATCTCGCCCTGCTCGCCAGCAGCGAGCTCGGACTCGTATCCGATCAGAGGAAGGGTGACAAAAGCGCGCCCTCTCTCGGACAATCTCCTCACGGCCTCGATGTTCTCAGCTCTCACCCTCTCCGTCCTGCTCACATCCGGCATCCCGCTCCTGGAGAAGCAGACGATATCTCCCTCAACCGGCTCGAACGTGAGACATCTTCGCAGACGCATGCTGAGCATCCTGTTGAAGAGATACGACTGGTATGCGTGAACGAACATCCTTCTCAGGTTCTCGGGGAGCACCATAAGAGCGCCCGCATGATCCCCTGGATTTGAGACAAGATGGTTCAGCATCGCCAGCTCGTATGTGAGATGTCTCGGGTATCTCCTGAGCGCGGATCTCACATCCCGTGACTCCCAGAGCTCCTCCCGCGCTGCTCTCGTCTCCTCAGGCTCATCGGGGAATGGCATCGCGAGGTACGTGAAAACCGCGCGCTCCAGATCTCCTCTTACGATAGCCTCGCCGACAAGATGTGTCACAGGCCGGATCTCTCCGAACCGCTGAACTCCGAAGTAGTTCGGGACACCACCGATCTCCAGGATCTCATGGGTTATGCGCTCCAGGCGCTCCTTCGCGGAATCTGTATCAACCAGAAGATCTCTTATCACAATACTGAAGCGGTTGCCCTTCAGATCGCCAAGACCAAGAGGCCTGTTCGTTCTCCCGAGAACAGAGATCCTGAGATCCGGGATCCTCAGATCTCTCAGTGCATCCTCCTCGAGGTTCATGATCGCCATTCTCTGCCTTGTGACAGCTCTCCTGTCCTTGGTGCCCGCGAAGCTGATCCTCCTCTGGCTTATCCTGAGAGCCCTTGCGATCTCTCTTATCAGCCGGTGCGTATCCCAGTCCCGCTTCTCAACCTCGATGACGAGATACCTTCCTCCCTCGTAATGAGCATCATCGAAGATCTCCTCGACGACGAAATCATCTGGAGTTTTGCGTATGACCCCGCCGATGCCCGGAGTTCTGGTGATGTAGACATCCATCCCCAGAGCCCTGTCGCGCTCAGGCGCTGGAAGGAGGCCCTCCATCTAACCACTCCCGAAGACCCTGCTGAATCTGTCCATGGATCCCGGCGGCCCGAGGAGGATGAGCACGTCTCCAGGCAGTATCTCAGTATCTTCTGAGAGGCTCAGTACCGCATCACCTGCACGATCTATGGCCACAACACTACATCCGAAGCGCTCTATGAGCGCCAGCTCTCTCAGAGCCCTGTGGGCCATCGGCGATCTCCTGCGAACCGAATACCTCCTGAGCTCCAATCCCTCGTAGAGTATCGTCAGATCCTCGCTCTCAGGGGTGACGATGTTCAGGAGCATCTTGCTCGCGACCAGCGGCACCGATGCCACATAGTCTGCTCCCGCCCGGTAAAGCTTCTCTGTGGATATGAGATGATTTGCTCTGGATATTATGAAAGCATCAGGGTTCAGGTTCCTGGCGACAAGTGTCGAGTATATGGCGTCGTGATCGTTGTTCAGCATGACCATTATGCATGAAGCTTCCCTTATGCCGGCTTTGACAAGCACATCCTCTGAGTACCCGTCGCCTCTGATGTGCTCGAACCTGTCTGTGGCCAGATCCCGTCTGTCTACGACCACAGGCCTGATCCCGTGCTCGCAGAGGAGCCTGACCAGCCTCTGCCCCACGTCACCGTATCCTATGACGAGAAACCTCCTCTCATCTCCAGCGCCCAGCAGCCTGAGGCGCATGAGCTGCTCGGAATCCCCCACCGCAAGAACGACCGTGCCGCTGGACAGTAAAACATCCCCCGGTGGTCTGGGTGTGAACTCGCCCCGCTTCCAAATTCCGGCAACCACAGCGCCTGTCTCGATCAGGAGAGGATCTGAGACGGCCCTTCCAGCAAGGGAGCTTCCGGGAAACACGGGCACCTCAGCCAGGCTCAGGGTGCCGAAGAGCTGGACCGCTCCGGGAAAGACGCACTCGCCGCAGGATGGAGCTGAGATCTGTGCGACGAACGTACCCAGCATCGTCTTTGGCGAGAGGACCCTGGAGGCACCGGCATAGCTCAGAAACCTGGAGTGCCTCAGGTCCTCCACCATCGCGATTATCTCTACGCCTGACACCTCTCTGACCGTCAGAACTATGTCCGCATTAACTTCATCTGTGTAGTTGACCATGACCATCCTGGCAGTTGATATGTTTGCGTTTCTCAAAACCTGCACATCCGAGGGGTCGCCCCAGACGGTCGTGTACTTTTTGAAAATGCTCCTTGCAACAGACTCTCTGCTCTCAATTATCGCGAACTGTATTCCCATCTCATCGAGCCTCTCGGTCAGTCTTTCCACCATCGGCCCGTAGCCGCAGATCAAAATATGATCGCTCAGCCACTCCGGCACTCTTTCAGGAAGCTCTCGCCCCAGATGCTCAAACCATGGCGTCACAAGGCCGGGCAGAACGAAGGCGAAGACCATGACTATGCCGCTCAGGCTCACGACGATGCTGAAGATGTGCCCCACAGGGCTTCTGAAGACTATGTCCCCGTAGCCGACGGTCGTCATGGTCATTATGACCCAGTAGACCGCATTCACCGGATCTGCAAGCTCCGCCCTGCCCTCGTACCGCATCAGAATCATGTAGATGGCGCTGTATACGGCCACTATCAAGATTGCTAGTACGACAGCTCTTGCGGCGCTCCTGGCGTCGATGCTATCGGCCATTGATAAGACATTTCAGAGCCCAAGCCTTATGTGCTTTATCTCCATGTACTCGTCAAGGCCTCTGTGAGACAGCTCCCTCCCGATGCCGCTCTGCTTCCAGCCGCCGAAGGGGGCATGGTGGTCTATAACGCTTCCGACATTCACACCGACGCTTCCGGCCTCGAGCCTCTCTGCCGTTCGAACCGCTCTCCGCAGGCTGTTCGTGTAGATGTAAGCTGCAAGGCCGTATTGCGTATCGTTCGCGAGCCTTACAGCATCCTCCTCGCCACAGAACCGCATGATCGGAGCGACAGGCCCGAATGTCTCCTCTCTCATTATCCGCATCGTGTGATCGACATCTTTGAGCACCGTGGGCAGGAAGTAATAGCCCCTGGCGAATCCATCAGGCTCGCGGCCGCCGCAGAGGATCTGAGCGCCTTTATTAACAGCGTCCTCTATGTGCTCCCTCGTCTTTCTCCGCTGGGCCTCGCTCACCATCGGGCCCAGGTCCACTTCGGGATCGAGCGGGTCGCCGATCCTGAGCCCGAGCGTTCTCCTGATAACTTTCTCTGTGAAATCCTCCGCGATCGCATCATCAACATAAACCCTGTTCACGGATATGCAGACCTGGCCCATGTTCCCGAAGGCCCTTCTCACGCATGCGCTTGCGGCTGCATCGATATCCGCATCATCGAAGACGATCATGGGCGCGTGCCCGCCGAGCTCCAGGGACACCCTCTTCAGATTCCTGGCAGCAGCCTCCATGATCCATATCCCTGTGGATGTCTCTCCTGTGAAGGAGATCTTTCTCGATATCGGATTCGTCACAAGCTCAGCGCCGACTGTATCTCCCGATCCGTGGACGATGTTCAGCACACCTGGCGGAAGTCCGGCGTCGTTGATCGCCATGACGAACTCGGTGGCTGCGACCGGCGCCAGGCTGGAGGGCTTCGCCACAGCTGTGCAGCCAGCGGCGAGCGCCGGGCCGGCCTTCCAGGCGAGCAGCTCCACAGGGTAGTTCCAGGGTGTTATGAGGGAGACAACGCCGACGGGCTGCTTTATCACTATGCTCCTCGTATCGCCTGTGCTGATCCAGTCTCCGATGTTTCTCAGCCCCTCCTCTGCGAAGTAGTCCAGGGAATCAGCAGCCGAGAGAACCTCCCTCCTGGAGTCCCTGATTGGCTTCCCCATCTCCACTGTGAGAAGCTCTGCGATGCGATCCGCTCTCTCCCTCACAAGATCAGCTGCATCGTGCAGCAGGTCGCATCTTCTTTTTGGGGATACGGATGACCATCCTGGAAATGCATGCTGGGCAGCCTCAAGCGCTTTGACGGCATCGATGACATCGCCGATCGCAACCTCAGCCACAGGCTCCTGGTTCGCTGGATTATGGATTACATCAAATCTTCCGGAAGCGCCCTCAACACGCTCCCCGTTTATCAGCATCATCGAACGGTACATGAGAGGATCTCAGAGGACAACATAGAAATCATTTGGGCTCATGCCAGCTGTACCTAAGCGCAATTTTCTTTTGCGATATGGTCCATCATAAAAATCAGTGAAGCACGATGCCCCAAGACCAAATCCGGCGATTCTTCGTACATTCAGATGCTGCACATCGTGAACACACGGCGCGATGATGAGAGGGCCTGCCTGATACGGTGATGAGGATTTTGAGTCCTGAGCGCCACATATGGGATCTCATCCACCCAGTGGCCGGTCGAGTTCTGATTCCTGCGCTTGAATAGTGACGAAGCTGCCCCTCTCACATGCTGCTCATTGCAACCGCAGGAGCTTCTGCGATCAATTCCACAATCTTCACACATCGCGGTGGGGTATGAGATCGCAGCCTGTGCACGGGTAGCACATGGTCTGGGGCACATCCCCTCTGAGTCCGTTCCTGTCCAGAGCCCTCCTCAGATGCTCTGCAAGTCTGAGAATTCTTTCCGCGGATGGCCGGCGCATCTCCAGGTCGGCCAGGCGCAGAGGATGGGGGTAGACAGCGCGAAGCACAGGCATCACTCCCATCTCTGTGAGCTCATCTATTCCCTGAAGAAGAACCCTGTCGGACTCGCCCAGTCCCACTATCACATTCGTGAAGACCCTGTTTCTGCCGAAGACTTCCACAGCATCTGCGAGGGCACTCTTTATGCCCTCAAATGAAAGCCCCGGGCACACCGCCTGGAATATATCGGGATCAAGCGTCTCGAGGTTGTACTTGACCTCAATGGCGCCTGCTCTCCTCAGAATCCCGTTCGAGCGCTCCGTCGGGCAGACGGAAATGCCGATGGGAACGCCGAATGTTTTTAGGGACTGCGCTATATCTGCAATCCTCTCGACCTCATGCTCCGGCGATACCTCTACCCCGCTCGTTAGCGATATAGCCTTGAGCCTGCCGGTCATGGCCGCGTGCCTGACCATCTCGATGATCCTTTCTTTGGACTTCGTCGGGCCCATGAGCTTCGGGACCGCGCAGAACCTGCAATCGTAAATGCAGCTCTCAGACACAGTTATGTACGCCTGATCAGGGCAGTGGAGCAGCGGCTCGACGAGATGACCGCGGGCCACAACCCTGTCTCCTTCGAGTATGACATCCTCCTCTCCTTCACGCACAAGCCTGAGTGGGCTTGGAGCGATCGTGAGCCGGACGATCCTCCCGCCTGATCTGAAGAAGACCGATCCCTCGCCCGCGCTCGGTCCAGCCGTGGATGCAGGACCCTGAGGCGTCAAACCCTGAAGCTCCACAGTTCCCACGGATATCAGGTATGCCTTTGTGGCTGGATCCATCACCAGTCTTCAGCGATGTATTCGTATATAAATCCGGATGCATCAGAGGGGACGCCGCGCAGAATACACGAAGATGCTCATACTGCGCCACGCCCAGAACATGCAATTTAATAGGATGAGGTCCGTGTGTCAAACATGTACGAGGAAATCGGAGCGATTATAGGAAGGGGGTTCTCCACTTGGAGACACAATCTGGGCATATGCGTCCCCTTTGTGCTTGATGTTATCGCCATCGGGTTGCTGGTCATGATCCTCTTCGTCTCCATCATTGGAACCGTGCCCGAGGCCTTCACAAACATCGAGAATGTGCCTCCGGAAGATCTCATTCAAGCGTTCGAGCAGAAAGGGATGGTCGTAGGAGCATACATCATATTGTTCTTTGTACTTGCGCTGCTAGTCAGCTCGTTCTTTACGGCAGGAGCGACTGGCATGGCAAGGAGCGCGAACGCAACCGGCTTCTCCTCCCTTGGGGAGATGTGGTCAGCGGGAAAGAGATACTGCATCAGGCTCTTCTCAGTTTCCCTGCTGAGCCTTATCATCTACGCCATTGCAGTTCTGGTCGTCAGCGCGCTCTTCGTGCCGTTCGTATCCATGGAGTCCCTTTCGAAAATCGCTCAGGCCCCTGAGCAGGTGGACCCAGGGCTCGTAGCTCTCGTGATCGCCTGGATCCTGGCAGTGTGCCTGATACTCATAGTGATCTCCCTGGCCCTCGCTGTTGTCTCTCCCGCAATTGTGGTCGATTCCCTCGGCGCCATCTCAGGGATCAGGGCAAGCATGAGATTCTTCAGAGAGAACATCTTCGATGTGTTCCTCCTCTGGCTTGTGACCCTTGGATTATCGATGGCGTTCAGCATAATCGGGATCTTCTTTGAGGGCACCGGTCTTGAGGGGCTGTGGTCCACAGCCGGCGGCATCTTCAGCGTTCTCGTCATAGCACCCCTGACCACGATCTGGTGGACCAGGCTTTATATGAGCAGAACTGGAAAGGATCTCCACAGATATGATAGAGCATATACTGTTTAGGTTCAGGGCGCTGGCTCTTCCGTTCCAGACCCTGCTGATCGGGGCGGTCTTCTTCACCATCTACGATCTCTTCACATACTTCGGCCACGGGCTGGGCGCCGTCGAGTCCGCGATCGAGGCGCTGGTTGCGTCGCTGATATTCATGACCGCGTACTACTTCACGTCAGTTGCATTGAGATCGAGGAGCTCCGAAAGGCGCGGGAAGGGTCTGCGGAAGAAGCGTTAGTACAGGTTCCGCAACCGATAAGTCATTGGTTGAGATCTATGGTAGTGGTGATCGAAATGGAGCTGAAGACTGTGAGAATGGAGATACCCGATGGCTCAAACCTCATACTGGGCCAGAGCCACTTCATAAAGACGGCTGAGGATCTATACGAGGCGATAGCGGGAAGCGTGCCAGGCGCACGGTTCGGAATAGCATTCTCAGAGGCGAGCGGCGACTGTCTGGTAAGGCTTGAGGGGAATGATGATGCTCTGAAGGACGCTGCCAGGAGAAACTCGCTGGCGCTGGGATGCGGACACACATTTGTCATCCTGATACAGGGCGCATTCCCGATAAACGTTCTCAATGCCATCAAGAGCGTCCAGGAGGTCTGCAGCATCTTCTGCGCCACAGCAAATCCTGTGGAGGTTGTGGTGGCGACGACAGAGCAGGGCAGCGGCATACTCGGGGTGATAGACGGAAGCTCGCCAAAGGGCGTCGAGGGGCCTGAGAAGGTCGCGGAGCGGAGGAGCCTTCTCAGGAGATTCGGATACAAGCTATGAGACCGGCACGCATTCCGGTGCTGGAGAATGCTGCATGATGGATCTCCTCATAAAAGACGGCAGGGTTTACACAGGCGGCAGGCTGCTGAGCACGGATATATGGATTAAAGACGGGAGGATCGCGGCCCTCGGAGGGTACAACAAGGCCGCGGATAGGATCGACGCCAGAGGTATGATCGTAATACCGGGGGCCATCGACATGCATGTCCACTTCAGAGAGCCGGGGTACACGCACAAGGAGGACTGGGAGAGCGGCTCGATCTCCGCAGCTGCTGGCGGCGTGACGACTGTGGTCGATCAGCCCAACACGGATCCACCGGTCATGGACGCGGAGTCGTACAGGGAGAAGCTGAACCTGGCGAAGCGCAGCTCTCTCGTCGACTTCTGCCTGAACGGCGGGCCCGGAGATGTAGAATCCCTCATCAGGGCAGGGGCATCTGCGATCGGCGAGATCTTCATGTACGAGATGGGCGAGGAGCGGCTGGCCAGTGTTCTGGAGGATGTCGGGCGGCTCGGCGCGCTCGCGACGGTGCACGCGGAGGATGGAGAGGTCATACGGAGATACTCGGAGCCGCTGATGGAGAACAGAGATCCAGATGTTCATTCCAGGGCAAGACCGCCGATCGCTGAGGTCTCTGCGATAGACCGGGCCCTGAGCATATCCAGATTCAGGCTCCATATCTGTCACATCTCGACGGCCGATGGCCTGGAGCTCGTGCGGAGGAGAAGGAACAGAAGGGTGAGCTGTGAGGTCGCTCCGCACCACCTCTTTCTGAGCAGAAGGGACTACAGGAGGCTCGGAACATTTCTCAAGGTGAATCCTCCCCTGCGGAATCCTGCAGATTGCGATGCCCTCTGGGAGGGCCTGAGAAGAGGGGATATAGATGTCATAGCCTCGGATCACGCGCCCCATCTACCTGAGGAGAAGAGGGACGACATATGGCATGCACCTCCTGGCATCCCTGGAGTGGAGACAATGCTCCCCCTCATGCTCTACGCTGTGAAGAGCAACATGATAACTCTTGAGAGAGCTGTGGATGCGCTCTCAGCGAGGCCGGCATCCATACTCGGATTGAGCTCCAAGGGGGAGATAGCCATTGGAAAAGATGCGGATCTGGTGATCTTCGATCCTAAAAGGCAGGAGAAGATCGACGTCCAGAGGCTTCACAGCAGGGCAGACTGGACGCCGTATGAGGGAAAGAAAGCGATCTTTCCGGTGATGACCCTGGTCAGGGGGAGCGTTGTGTTCGATGGGGATATCGAGGTGAATCCCGGCTACGGCAGAAATATCGATATGCACAGGGATAAAAAGCTCGAGGAGCGATCCGATTAGCCGTCCTTTGCGGGCAGTCACATGGATCGACTTGAGATCAGAGCCTACGAGCAGAACACGATCTCGCTGAACGTAGATATGAGTGCGGGGGATGGGATTCGAACCCACGAACTCCTGCGAGACTGGACCCTGAATCCAGCGCCTTTGACCTGACTTGGCAACCCCCGCGTCATTCTTTATGCGAGCACATACCGCACCCGAAGGGCGGACCTCGCGGTCAGGCATCACCCTTGGTGAATCGCACGTTCTGTGCTCATCTGAAAGCAATGCATGCCACTCCGATCCACGCTCCACAGGAGTGGTGGCATGCCACAGAGAGCGTGTCTGGATGCTTTCCTGCCCGACAGCGAAGTTGACTCGCGATCAAAGAATAAAAGGATTACGCATAACAGGTCGTGTACTCGCACCACCGAATGATCCTGCTGAAATTGACAGCTCTGGAAGAGCGATCCCATGAGATGCAGCCGGGCACAAGCTTAAAATACGGATCTGTTCTATCAAGCATCGTGGATGATGGGGGAAAGGATGGCTTGGCCTGGCCTGCTGGGAGATTCAGGATGTAGGAGGTCGTGTGATCAGGCCTAAAAGCGAAAGGATCGGTATAGAGATGAGAAAAAAGCTGGTATCCCTGTTGCTGCTCCTTGTGCTTCTCACCGGATTCTGCAGTGCTGCAAACTACATGTACGAGAAGTCGGTGGTGAAGGGCGTGGGATACAGGAACCTGGAGATCGTGATATCCACGCAGTACGGGTACAGCGGAGCAAAGCTCGTCGAGAAGCAGTCGGGAAGCGGCAACGTGAACTCGAGGATAGAACTCGAGGCAGAGAGGCAGCTTAGCAGAAGCTACGATCCACTATACACTTCCTGTGACTACCCGACCGGCAGCGATTACCCGATGGACTACATCAACTTCACATCAGAGCAGGATCTCGAGTACATGCCGGTGAGCTACCAGACGGGCACATACGATCAGAAATGGATCGACAAGCTTTGCGTCCAGAACTACAGGATCGGCGCTGTTGTGACAGAGATGTATACACATGCGGAGCATCTGCAGAAGAGCACGGAGATCAAGACTAGAGCATACGGATTCGCTAACGGATACGCTGATAATCTGGACAACTGCTGCACTGGAGTGCTTGAGGCCAACATCAACAGCAACGTGATCGGCGTCGCTCACATCGGATGGATGTCAAGAGAGCCAGAGGCACAGGATATAGTCAAGGGCAGGCACGTCGAGTACGGAAGGAGCATTGAGGATCTGACAGGAGTCTTCTCGATCGAGAAGTTCATCCAGCTCTGGGGCAACTCGACATGCGGCGCGATAAGCGTCGACTGGCTGCCGTGCATCTAAAAAAGATCCCGCTTCCGCGGGGTCATGGCTTTTTCTGCTTCTGCAGCGCGAAAAAATACATGGCCAAGAGGTTTGCCGCTTCTTAGTGAGCCGCGTCATCACTCCTTCTCAGCAGGTGGTGTGAAGACCCTCTGTCCCAGCTCCTTATCGAGCATGTAAAGCAGCCCAACGCCCCTCTCGCCCTGTATGAGCCTGAGCTTCTGGACGATCTCCTCCGCGTTTGCCTCCTCCTCGACCTGCTCGTTGACGAACCACTGCAGCATGCTCTGCGTCGGATAATCCTTCACCTCGATTGCCAGGTCCAGGAGCGCATGGATGAGACCTGTGACCTTCTGCTCATGCGCATGTACCTCCTCAAATACCTTCAGCGGCGACTCCCACTCGCTCGGAGGCTCATCTATCTTCATAAGCTTCACCCTGCCGCCCCTGCTGATTATGTAGTCGTAGAACTTCATCGCATGGAAGAGCTCCTCCTGGGCCTGTGCTCTCATCCAGTTCGCAAAACCCTTCAACCCTGTGGACTCGAAGTACCCCGACATCGAGAGGTAGAAGTAGGATGAGTACAGCTCCCAGTTGACCTGTTTATTGAGAGCTTCGAGCAGCCTCTCGTTTATCATGATCACACCCTCTCAAATGCATCCTTTGTCGCCCCACACTCCGGGCAGACCCAGTCATCAGGCAGCTTCTCAAATGGCGTTCCAGGCTCCACACCGTTATCCGGATCCCCCTTCTCAGGATCGTAGACGTAACCGCAGATAGTGCATCTGTATCTGTCCAAAACAATACCTCCACGAATTTTAGCGCATGCAAACTATTTGTGGTTTCCGGCAGCGATGAATTACACCTGGAGGTTCATCTCCGCGAATTACCGGCGGTCTGGATTGAGTTGAGTTTTTGTGATCGTTATAGACCCTTTTTCCCATCAATCCACTAATTCGACGGGCTGTGACCCTCATCTATCAGACAGCCTGCACGCAGGGTGTGCCGGTTTGGCCCCGTATGATTGGTGCGATACAACCTGCCTGCATGGCGCTGAGCTGCAAGATATCCAATAGCAAGCATCAGCAGATCCAGCACTCCAGTCCGAGGTCCAGATTCCCATACCTTCGATCACAATCTGTTTATCTTCATAAGTTCAGATTGGCTCCAGCAGCAGAGGTCGTGTGTGATAAAGCGCTGAAGACCGATGGCACTTGCAGAGCATGCAGGCGGTGCCATCTCATTTACAGCACACGAGCTGCGCTGTGAAGATAAAAAGGTGTGCGCATGAAGATCATCACCAAGATACTTCTGGCTTTCACGCTTGTGGCTCTTTCAGGCTGCATCGGCCCATCTGGCGGGCCTGGAGCAGCTCCGAACTCGACCGCACTGATGGAAGATCTCCTTATGGCATCTGGTAACATCACCTCGTACAGGTTTGAGTCGTCGAAGATGACCACCGCGGAGTTTCTGAACCTGACAGAGGGACGGGCCCTGGAGGACAGGCTCTCGTATCAGCTTAAAGAGAAAGGAGAGATATCAATCGAGAAGAACTCCTCACAGAGCATGCTCAGGGTATCGCAGGAGAGCTCGATGAGCTCTGAGAAGTACAGAAACCTGAGCATGTCGGCATCCAGGGAGTACTACATAGTAAACAGCACAAGATACGAGAGGGCCAATGGCAACTGGACGCGCCTGTTCATGCCGTACCCGGAGTACGAGCTGCTGCGTGAGAACAGGCTCTATCTGCAGCTGGACATCCTAAACAGATCACGTGCAGAGGTGATCGGCTCGGAGGCTGTGGACGGAACAGACTGCTGGAAGCTGAAGGTATCTCCTGAGAACAGCACAATCCGTGCTGCCGTGATCGCTCTTGAGGTCAGCGAGGTCCTGGGGCTGCCTGCTCAGATCCTTTTGGCGATGTTCAACACCACCGAGCTGGAGAGAAACAGCAGCATAGACTGGACCGCATGGGTCTCGAAGGAAGAAAAACATCTTGTAAAAAGAGAGGGTACTGTGAAGGCCAGCATCACCCCTGAGGTGCTGGGCATATCGTCTCCAGGTGTCAGGTTCGTGATAAACGTCAATGTGGAGGAGAGCATGAGGTTCTTCGATTACGACAGACCTCTTGAGATAGAGCTTCCTGATGAGGCGAGGAGCGCGGTGATGCTGATACCTGTGGTCAACATCTCCGGTGTCTCGAATGGATGAGACCGAGAGGCTTCTCCTCAAGGAGAAGCCCTGCCAGGCTCTCCTCGCGATCCTCGAGCTCGATCAGGCCTATGCATCTCTCATCTCCAAGAGGATCGACTCGACGTTCGCCCACACGCTGCGGATACTCTCGCAGCTCGAGCAGGCAGGGCTTGTCTCCACCCGGACCGAGGGCAGGGTGAGGTACGTGGAGCTGACCGGCCCTGGAAGAAGGGCCGCTGAGGCGATCAGGATGCTCAGAGATGCGATAGAGGATGCATCAGACGTGAAGAAGCGCATCAGAAGGATACAAGAGCTCATAGATGAAGCTGAAAGAGCTCAGGGCGACAGAGAGCTCCTTGCAGGACCGCTGCGCCGCGACCTCGCTCTGCTCAGATCAAGGTCATCCAAAGCTGAAATAGATCTCCTGGAGTCGAGGATACGCAGGATCGTCTCCAGGTGAGGAAGCGGTATGAGGATTTTTGTAATATTATAAATTATTTTCATATTAGTTAGTATATCCATGCGAAATCAATTTATAACTAAAGGCGATATGACCATCTGGTGATTATATGCACATACCGGATGGCTATCTCGGGCCATACACGATCGTGGCCACATGGCTCATAATGATCCCCATCTGGGTCTACTCTGCAAGGCGGCTTGGCAGGGAGCTGAGATCCAGACAGGTCCCGTTACTGGCACTATCCGCTGCATTCTCATTTGTGATAATGATGTTCAATGTTCCCATACCCGGAGGCAGCACAGGACATGCTGTCGGCGGTGCGATAATCGGCATAGTCCTCGGTCCGTGGGCTGCTGTGATATCGATATCTGTAGCGCTTGTGCTTCAGGCACTTATGTTCGGGGACGGTGGGATAACAGCGATAGCTGCGAACTGCTTCAACATGGCTGTGCTGATGCCCTTCTCGGCGTACTATGTTTATAAGATAGTCAGTGGCAGCTCTGAAGTGACATCCGGAAGAAGGACGATCGCCGCAGCAATCGCGGGATACGTCTCGCTGACGCTGGCGGCTGCGATGACCGGATTCATGTTTGGCATACAGCCGCTTCTGCACAGGGACGCGGCAGGCTATCCGCTCTACATGCCATACGGTCTCAACGTGGCGCTTCCTGCAATGATAATAGAGCACGTTTTCGGTTTCAGCTTCCTCGAGGCGATCGTGACCGCACTGATCTTCGCCTACGTCCAGAAAGCAGACCCATCCCTGCTCTCATATGGCAGGCCCTCAAGAGCATAGGAGGAGATGATCATGGACAGGACCATAAAAAAGATGATAGCAGCGCTTGCGGTTCTCACAGTGCTGGTGCCGCTTGGGCTGCTCGCCACCGGCGAGACCTTCGGCGAGTGGGGTCCGGATGAGGTCAGGGAGAAGCTCGGCTATGTCCCGCGCGGCATCGAGTCGCTGGGCTCCCTCTGGTCTGCGCCAATACCCGACTACTCATTCCCAGGCGCTGAGACATTCGCAGAATCCGCTCTGGCTTACATCGCATCCGCGATAATAGGCGTTGTGATATGCGCAGGGCTGCTCTACATGATCGGCAAAAAGCTCACTGCAGGAAGATCTGATTGAGGCCCGAGAAATCAGCTTGATCCGGCAGTTATTTCAGCCCCAACTGCCGGCGCAGCCCAATTTTTGTTAAAAATAAAATCCCTGGCGGGATCGGTGTGTCTATTTCTTCTCGCCCAGCCAGGGCATCATAGCTCTGAGCTCTGCTCCGACCTTCTCGATCAGATGCTCCGACTCCTGCTGCTCCAGAGCCTTCTTCACAGGCAGTCCAGCCTGGGACTCGAGTATCCACTCGCGGGCGAATTTCCCTGACTGAATCTCCTCGAGTATCTCCCACATCGCCTCCCTGGACTGCTCGTTGATTATCCTGTCTCCCCTGGTCAGACCGCCGTACTCTGCTGTGTTCGATACCGAGTTCCACATCTTCATGAGGCCTCCCTCATGGATGAGATCCGTTATGAGCTTGAGCTCATGGCATGCCTCGAAGTATGCGATCTCCGGCTGGTACCCAGCCTGCACCATGATCTCGAAGGCCGCCTTTATCATCGCTGTGACTCCGCCGCAGAGATCGACCTGCTCCCCGAAGAGATCTGTCTCCGTCTCCTCTGCAAATGTGGTCTCCAAGACTCCTGCGCGTGTTCCGCCGATCCCCTTCGCATACGCCAGCGCGATCCTCTTCGCGCTCTTGGAGTAATCCTGCTTCACCGCGATGAGGCACGGAACACCCTTGCCCTCCAGGAACTGGCGGCGCACGAGATCGCCCGGGCCTTTCGGCGCGACCATCACGACATCCACATACTCAGGGGGTATGATCTGGTTGAAGTGTATGTTAAAGCCATGAGAGAATCCCAGTATGTTGCCCTCCTCGAGGTATGGCGCTATCTGCTCCCTGTAGATCTTCGGCTGGAGCTCGTCAGGAAGCAGTATCTGTATGAAATCCGCCTCCTTCGCCGCCTCTGGCACGGTCATGACCCTGATGCCATCTTTCTCAGCCCTCTTCCACGCGGGCGAGTCCTTCAGATCCGCGGCTATGACATCTAGCCCGGAATCCTTGAGATTTGCTCCCTGTGCATGCCCCTGATTGCCGTAGCCTATTATGGCTATCGTCTTGTCCTTCAGGACTCTAAGATCCGCATCCTTATCACGATATATTGTTGCCAAAACAACTCCTCCTTATGGTCCAGCCTGGACCACCTTGCTTCCTCTGACCATGGAGACCTTGCCTGTCCTGGCCATCTCCTTGATCCCGAACTGGCGGAGCATCTGCTGCAGCGCATCGACCTTCTTCTCGTCCCCCGTGACCTCTATGATGAGGGATCTCGGGGAGACATCGATTATTCTGGCTCTGAATACAGAGACGATCTGCATTATCTCCGATCGCGTATCCTTGTTCGCGCTGACCTTTATGATCGCAAGCTCGCGCTCCACCGACTCCTCAGGATCGAGCCTGCTCACCCTTATGACATTGATCAGCTTGCTGAGCTGCTTCACGACCTGCTCCAGAACGACATCATCGCCCTCGACGGAGATGGTCATCCTGGAGTAGGCGGGATTGTCAGTGGCACCAACCGAGAGGCTCTCTATGTTGAAGCCCCTCCTGCTGAACAGCCCGGAGATTCTGGTGAGAACCCCGGGCTTGTTCTCGACGATGACTGCGATGGTGTGCTTCATGAATCCAGCTCCAGTATCTCGCTAAGTGATGCTCCCGCCGGCACCATCGGCGATACCTTCTCGTCCCTGTGGACTATGAAGTCCATGACCGTGGGCCTGTCCGACGCAAGCCCCTCTTTGAGCACATCCTCGACCTCAGAGGGTTTCGTGGCTCGGAGACCGAGAGCGCCATATGCCTCAGCGACCTTGACGAAGTCGGGCACATCGCCGAGCGTCGTGTGCGAGTATCTCTTTCCGAAGAAGAGGGTCTGCCACTGCCTGACCATGCCCAGCACGCCGTTGTTCAGTATCGCGATCTTCACAGGTATATCATTGACAACAGCGGTCGCGAGCTCCTGGATGTTCATCTGGAAGCTCCCATCTCCGGCGATGTCGATAACCTCGCACTCCGGCCTCCCGATCTTCGCGCCGATCGCAGCCGGGAACCCGTAACCCATCGTGCCAAGCCCGCCGGAGGTTATGAACTTCCTGGGATCCCTGTGTTTGAAGAACTGCGCTGCCCACATCTGGTTCTGCCCGACCTCTGTAACTATTATCGCATCCGGGCACAGCTCGCATATCTTCTCGACAACAAACTGCGGCTTTATAACATTCTCGTCCCTGGTGTACCGCAGCGGGTACTCTCGCTTCCACATGAGGATCTTCTCGTTCCACTCCCCCCAGGGTTTCTGCTGAACATGCTTCAGAAGCTCTGCAAGAGCGATCCTGGCATCGCCGACTACCGGTATATCAACCCTCACGTTCTTGCCGATCTCAGCCGCATCCACATCGATGTGTATTATCCTGGCCTTTGGTGCGAAGCTGGCGATCTTACCTGTGACGCGATCATCGAACCGTGCCCCAACCGCCAGAAGAACATCTGCCTCCTGGACTGCGAGGTTCGCGTACTTTGTGCCGTGCATCCCGAGCATTCCCAGGGATAGAGGATGATCCGTCGGGAAGCATCCCAGGCCCATGAGTGTTGTTGTAACAGGAGCGTTCAGGCGCGTGGCGAGCTGGAAGAGCTCCTCGTGCGCGTTCGCATACCTCACGCCCCCTCCGGCGTATATCACAGGCCGCTCCGCAGCCATCAGCGCCTCTGCGGCCCTTCTTATCTGGAGCTGGTGGACTTTCGTTGAGGGATTGTAGCCTGGAAGGTTTATCTCCGGATAATCGAACTCCAGCTCATCCACTGTTATGTCTCTTGGCAGATCTATCAGGACCGGCCCCGGCCTGCCGGTCCTCGCTATGTAGAATGCCTCTCTGAATACTCTTGGTATATCCCTGGAGCTCTTGATCAGGTAGTTGTGCTTTGTTATCGGCATGGTTATGCCGGTGATATCCGCCTCCTGGAACGCATCCTTTCCGATGAGGCCTGTGTTCACCTGTCCGGTCATTGCGACGATCGGCACCGAGTCCATGTAGGCTGTGGCTATGCCTGTGACGAGGTTGGTTGCGCCAGGACCAGAGGTGGCCAGGCATACGCCTACCCTGCCAGTAGCCCTAGCGTACCCATCAGCTGCATGCGCAGCTGCCTGCTCATGCCTGACCAGTATGTGTCTCAGATCTGAGCTGTACAGCGCATCGTACAGCGGAAGCAGAACTCCGCCGGGAAGGCCGAATATCACCTCTACGCCCTCCCGCCTGAGACACTCTATTATCGCCTCTGCTCCTGTCATCCTGACCATCATCTATCCTCCAAAAGCATCAGCCTGTTTATACCTTCCAGAACAGCCTCGACAGAGGCCATTATTATATCGGCCCCCGCGCCCCTGGCTGTTATGCTCCTATCTCCTATAGCCATCGTCACCCATACCTCGACCAGGGCATTTGTTCCGCCTGTTATGGCATCCACATGGTACTCCTCAAGCCGAATATCTGTTACGCCCGATATAGCCCTTCTGACGGCATTCACAGCAGCGTCCACAGGCCCGACCCCTGCGCCAGCCTCCAGCGTCTCCCTTCCATCCAGGATGAGCTTCACGCTCGCTGTGGGCGTCACCCTGTTCCCGCTGACCACTGTCAGCTCCTCCAGGATGACCCTGGGCTTCAGCTCTCTTGAGAGCACCGTATCGGCTATCGACTGCAGATCCGCATCCGAGACCCGCTTGCCCTTATCGCCCAGCTCCTTGACCCTGCTCACGATCTCGTTCAGCTGGTCCTCGTTCACTGCGATCCCGAACTCCCGGAGGGCAAGCTCGACCGCTGCTCTTCCGGACATCTTCCCGAGGACGATCCTCCTCTTCCTGCCGACCTGCTCCGGGCGCATCGGCTCATATGTGGATGTGTCCGCGATCAGACCGTGGACGTGTATGCCTGCCTCGTGCGTGAATGCGTTCTCCCCGACGATTGCCTTGTTCGGCGCCACAGGTATGCCGGTCTTCTTCGAGACAACTCTGGAGATCTGATATAAAAGATTGCACTTTATGCCCGTCCTTATACCGTAAAGGTTCTCCAGGCACATCACGACCTCCTCCAGGCTGGTGTTGCCCGCGCGCTCGCCGATGCCGTTGATGGTGACATGCGCCTGCGCAGCGCCGTTCCTTAGAGCTGCCACAGTGTTCGCGGTGGCCATCCCGAAGTCGTCGTGGCAGTGGATGCTTATGGGTTTGCCCAGAGACCTCAGGCGCTGAAATATCTCAGCAGTTCTCTCAGGGAGAAGCACTCCCACAGTGTCGCAGAAGCAAAGCCTGTCTGCTCCAGCCTCGATTGTGGCTCTGTAAATTGACTCAAGGTAATCGAGATCGGCTCTGCTCGCGTCCTCGCCGCTGAGCTCGACGATCAGTCCATGTGCCTTCGCGTACTCGGTGGCCTCAACAGCCTTTCTGAGCACTGATTCCCTGTCGGATCTCAGCTTCCTCTCGATGTGAAGATCCGATACCGGAACGACAAGGTGCAGGGAATCGATATCGCAATCAAGCGCAGCGTCGATGTCCTTTTGGTTTGCACGCGCAAAAGAGCAGATCTCGGCTTTAAGCCCTGCAGACGCGATGGCACGGATCGATTCGCGCTCCCCATCAGAGGTTATTGCGGATCCTGCCTCGATCACATCAACGCCCAGTTCGTCCAAAAGCTGCGCGATGTGAAGCTTGTCATCTGCGCTCAGGGAGACCCCAGGTGTCTGTTCGCCATCACGCAGTGTGGTGTCGAGGAATCTTATCTCACCAGATAAAGCGATCCCACGCGTTCATCTCTTTCACCCTCAAGTGCGGTTCAGCTACGTTGATGATGCACATTGATAAATCTGACGGTTTAGGTGGTCCCGGATATGGAGGCGCATCGATGGACCCGCTGAGGAACTCTGAGCCGCGGTTGGAGCCGTCTGAGAAGGCGATCCTCTCAAAACATAGATATAATGAGATCCGCATCTCCCTTACGGGATGCGGTACATCTTCGGGCCTGTCCTCTCAAGGAGGCTCGGCCTCTCGATGGGCGTGGATCTTCTGCCCCTCAAGACGTGCAGCATGGACTGCTGCTACTGCGAGATAGGCGCCACGACATGTCTCACAATGAGGAGGGATCGCTACGTCCCTGAGGAGGTTGTTATCAGGGAGATCTCCAGGGTATCAGATATCGATTTTGACTACCTGACTTTCGCGGGATCGGGAGAGCCGACGCTGCACTCGGGCCTTGGGGAGATCATACGTGCTGCGAGGAAGCTGATCGACAGGCCGATCGCGGTCATCACGAACAGCAGTCTGTTCTCCGAAAGGCACGTCAGGGAGGAGGTGGCCCAGGCGGATCTTGTCCTTCCCTCTCTGGATGCGGCAACGCAGGAGACCTTCGAGAGGATCAACAGGCCGGCTGCAGGGTTGAGGATAGATGATATCATCGAGGGGCTGCGGGCCTTCAGATCAGAGTTCGGAGGAGAGATATGGCTCGAGGTGATGCTTGTCCGGGGCATAAACGAGATCGATGCACCGATGATAGCCAGGGCTGCGGAGGAGATCGAGCCGGACAGGATACAGCTCAACACCGTGGTCAGGCCGCCAGCAGAGCCCGTGCTGCCGCTGAGCAGGGATGAGATGCTCAGGATGCTCCGGATCTTCAAGGGCGCCGAGCTGATACCGGACTGGGACTGGAGGGTTCCGGATGATGCTGAGGAGAGGATCGCAGAGCTGCTTCACGAGCCCATGACACTGGAGGATCTGCAGAGCGAATCAGGCCTGCGCTACGAGGATGCTGTGAAGTACCTGAAGATACTTGAGGATGATGGCAGGATTGCACGCAGCGTCCGCGATGGGAAGATATACTTTCAGAGATGTTAGGGATGGAGGTCATGGGCCCGAATCAACGATGGGGGTGTCGGGAATCCGCATCATCTGGCATGACACAAACCCTCATGTCTGGGGGTCGATTGCTGTTATCTTAACGATAGGTGCTGCTCAAAGTCAAAATGGAAAATGAAGGAGGCAGGGTCGATTGATTCATGAGATCATACAGCTGAGCAGGAAGGTTGCAGACGGTTACGTGATAAGTCTTGGATATCTCAAGCTTGTCTGCGCGGTCACCGACCGTGGGATGGTGGGATGCGGCGCATATGATGTCGGCGCCCTCGATCGGCACGGCTATCCGGCAGCGAGGGTGAGGTCGAGCACCGGCGGGCTGATAACAACAGTGGATGACCTCCTAAGGGGAGAGGTGTTTGAGGCGAACAGCGCGGCCAGAAGGCTCGGCATAAAGGAGGGCATGTCCGGACGCGAGGCTCTGGAGCTTCTGTAGCGCATGCTCCGAGAACGCTTAAGGCCCGGTAGATCAGCTCTGAAGGGCGGATCAGCTGTTCAACACGACGAACCATATGAGCGCATGAAGTGATGTGGCCTGATGGTATCAAACCATGCGCATACAAACCGTACATCCAGATGCGGCTCTGCCTTTACAGTATATTTCTCCTCCTTGCGACCTCCCTGAGAGTGGCGCCGAACTCCGACTCGACGATTGTGCTGACGCCCATGGTCTTGGGATGGAGATCTATCTCCACAACAACGTGATGATGGCCCATATCCCTCAGGGGCCTGACCTGGCGGGGGCCGTTGGTTATCGAGAAGAGCTCCATTCCGCGCAGCGCATCGATCGGTATCGCATGCGGAACGCCTGATATCAAGGCGAAGTCGTACTTCTCCCCTTCAATCATATCTGCAATGCGCTCTCCCGCCACAGGATATTCATCAAGACCTCCCGTGAGCTCGAACTTCACGCCCTTCTCCTTCAGAGCATCTGCTATGTTCCTCGCATCCCCTCTCACCTTTGGCAGGCCCACATTGGAGTCGAGGTTCGCAAGCGTTCTTATTTTATCCTCACAGCCGAGAGCCCTGGCAACCTCTATGAGGGAGAGGTTGATGTCTGCGAACATGTAGGCCGTCTCCTTCTTCGCGTTGAGTATGTTGAGACCCCGTTTGCCGTCCATGAGAAACTCAAGGAGCCTTGAGGCCACAACGAACTTGACATCCCCCCTCTCCGGCGGCAGGTACTCGCTGCTCGCGGCACCGTAGAGCCGCTCGATCTCGGTCGCCTTTTCCAGGAGCCTCTTCTGTCGATTGAGCTCGAGATCATCTATTATGCCGGCATCCCTCGCAGCCTCGAGCGTTATGATCACACCCTTTGTGTTGTCCCTGTACCCGGCATGGACCTCAGCCTCGATGACAGGAACCTCGATGCTCGCTTCCACCACGGCCTTGTGCAGATCCTCTCCTATGATCATGCTGCTGCACGTTCCAGCGACAGCTATGATCTTCGGATCGAAGAGCTCCACAGCTCTTCTCAGGAGCCTCACAAGCTGCTCCTGCCCTCCGAAGACGAAGCCCTTCTCATCGAGGCCTGTGGTCAGAACCCTTACGCCATCCTCCTCCAGGAGCCTCGCGTGCTTGAAGCAGCATCCGCTGGGGCCGTGGAGTATGATCACATCCACGCCGAGATCCCGCAGAGTGTAAAGGGCAGCCACTATCGAGCTGGGGCGTGGGTGAATAACCTGAACCTCTGTACTCATGATATCACCTGAAGCATTTAACACATAAAACCAAACAATCTCCTGCGGAGGTGTGCCTGCGGGCAACCTCGAGCCCATCCTGGAAGTTGTTCGCCACATACCCCCTGAGCCGCTGTGCATACGGCTCGAGCCTCCTCCCGACCAGGATGAGCTCATCTATCTCACCCCTTCTGGACTCGATCATCTTCACAAGCGCATCGATATCAAGACCCTCGCAGACGCTCTCCGCGTCCTCTCCCGCAACGAGACATATGCGACCACCAGAGGCGAGATCGAGCGCTCTCTCGATGCCGGATACCTTCAGCCCCGAGTTCGAGTTGTCGATGACACTCACACCATCAATCTGATATCTCGACATCCTGCCCTGGAAGCCCCCGAAGCCCTCGAGCGCCTCCAGAGCATCCTGAACATCCACACCCATCGAGGTGGCGGCTGCCAGCGCACCTGCGATCCCATCGAAATATGTGGGGTCCAGCGCTTCGTCCAGGAAGAGAGGAAACGATTCTCCCATGATCTCAACAGATCTCCCGGAGAGCCTCACGTCACCGCCATCGCCAAATGTGATATCAGCGGATAGCTTCGCATCTGTGTTCGCCACTATCCTGGCATTCGTTTTCGAGAGAGCGAGCATCTGGAGCTTGGCAGTGCTCGCCCACATCGATCCACCTGCTATGAGGTAGTCTCCTGCGAGACTTGTTATCACGCCCACATCAAACGCTCCGGTGCCGCCGAGCGAGACCTCTGAGACGAGGACATCGGCTCTTTCATGTGATGCAACCTGATGAGCGGCTATGAGATTTCCAGGCGTGATGCTCATGCCGGATCTGATGAGCGATCTCCTCCCGCAGTCCCAGAGCTCGATGCCGCTGGTGGTGTGTGAGACCACGCGCATATCATGCGAGAGCATCAGCGCCAGCAGGAGGGCTGTGGTCGTCTTCCCTCTCGTCCCCGTAATCTCGACAGCCCTGAACTCCCTCTCGCCCAGGATGATCCCCACGGCTCTGTGATGAGATATCACCCTCTTTCCGAGCCGCCTGGCATCTGAGAGTGATCTGTTCTGCGGAGAGAGGTGCACAGGGGCCACAACCAGCGAGAACCTCTCCATCTCGTGATTATTGTGGTAGACCTCGAGCGCCTCTGCATCGATGCCGAGCTCTCCCAGCCTCGCTGCTATGATCCCTGCGCCATGGATCGAGTCGAGGACGGCCACCGGCCCTAGAAGCTCTCCCGGGCCCTCCGATAGGCGAGATCCGCAATGCATTCATCGACGCCGAGCGGCTCGGCGCATGTCACCTCCACATCCCTGCCATCTATTTTGACAAAACCAACGCGCTCGCCCTTCGGGATCCCCAGCTCCCTGGGGATGTCCTCCAGGGTGTGCACCCCGGCTGCGAGGAAGAGCGGGATTGCCACGATTCTCCTCACGTTGGTGCCGGCGAAGCTCATGAGACCCTCAGGTATCTTCGGATCGTTGGCGTTGAGATAAGCAGTTCTCACCGGACCAGGATGCCTTCTTTTTATCATCCCTGCCAGCTCCTCCACCAGCGCCTTGTTGTAGGGCAACGTGCTGCCGTGCCCGAGCACAAGAAGTCCTATGTCCTCCATCCTCAAAGCTCCATTTGTTACTTTTAGCTGTTTCAGTGTTAATGCAGCTCTATCTCATGTGTAATAAATCTACCCCATGGTATTCTACCGAAAAAATTATGGGTTGTGGCGTTGATACGTGGCTGGCTGAGCTATGGGGGAATTCAGTTCAAGGGTCGCTGAAAGGGCGCTGATGCACCTTAAGGCGATCGAGTGCGCACATGGTTTGACGATCACAAACAAGAGCGAGATCGCTTCAGAGATAGCTTCCAGGATCGCTGATGGGAGATCTGTTCTCACGATATGCACATCGCTCAACACATGGGTCGCCATGAACAGGATCGGCAAGAGCATTTTCATACCGAGAGATGTGCTGGAGCCGCTCATCGAGCTCGCCGAGATAAGGGAGAGGTGTGCGTGAAGATGCACCGCCTTGCTTGGTTTATTCCGCCTGCACCTTTGAGCCCATGTTGACGATATCCTGAAATGCTGAGATCACACGCTCCAGATCCTCCCTCGGGATGAGGTACGTGCTCAGCTTGAACTGCCTTGTGAGGCCGGGCTTGATCCCGCATATCCCGCGATCCTTGAGCTCATGGTACAGGAAGTAGCGGCCCTTCCTGGCGCTCTTCGAGATCTCGTAGAGCCTCTCGGATTTGAAGAACATCAGGTCGTGGTTGTGAGGCTTCTCGCCCTGCTGCTCTATTCCCAGATCCTCGAGCTGTGATGAGAACCAGCGCGCCTTATCGACCTCCTCCTGCCATCTTCCGATGCGCTCCACGACATGCGGGAAGCTCGCCATCATGGTCAGAAGCCCGGCGCCGCGGACGGTGCACCCGAGGAGCTCGACCTCCTTGTTCTTCTTGCTCTTCGAGCGCCTGAATATGATATCCGCATACTCCTGCTTCGCGCCCAGGACCCCTATTGGACCTGAGGATGCCATGGACTTGTGGCCGCTCCCCACGACTATATCAGCGTTGAGATCTCGGGCGCTCACAGGCATCCTTCCTATGGAGTACGCGCCGTTCAGGAGGAGCGGCACGCCCTCCTCGTGGCATATCTCCGCAACCCTTCTCGCATCCACAAGATTCCCGTAGTTGCCATCGGGGTATGTGAGCACCGCCATGCTCACCCTGTAACCCTGGTCTGTGACATCCCTTATGGCGCCCCTGTATCCCTCTGGGTTTATGGTGTACTCAGGCTCCCCGCTGTTTTCGACATATGATATCTCGAGGCCTGCACGCTCTGCCGCGAGAACTGTGGTGTAGTGCGCATTCCCATCTGCCACGATGTAATCGCCTGCGTCGCAGAGTGAATGCATCGCAGCGTACATACCCTCCCTGGCTCCGTGGGTTATGCGCACCTCATCCACATCCAGAAACTGTGGGAGGATCTCATGAACGAACTCCTCCACGGGAGGATTCCTCACCCTGTCGAGCATACCCTCGCAGAAGTCGCAGACCGAGTAACCATCGCCCCACTCGACGAGAGCCGCCCGTGCCTCCGGGGTGAGAATACCGCCCCTCTGGAGCGGGTCGAGGTTTATCTCCGAGATGCTCCTCTTCATGCACCTGAACTTATCGAGCTTTGATGTGATACTGGATGGCATCAGAGTTCTGCTCATTTGCATTCATGATAACTTTTTCCATCTCCTCAATGAAAACACCTCTCCATTAGGATGCTCACCTCTCCATTAGGATGCTGAGCGTGCTCCTCTCCAAAAATGGAATATACATGTCTCCACCATACTCGATCGATGGCCGCGCTTATAGGGCATCGTGGTGCTCCTGCTCTGGCTCCCGAGAACACGCTGCAGGGGATAAGAGTGGCGCATTCATGCGGAGCCGAGATGGTCGAGATGGACGTGCGTCTCTCCTCGGACGGCGTTCTGGTCCTGATGCACGATGAGACCGTCGACAGGACAACAAACGGCTCAGGCATGGTCGAGGATCTGAGCATCCGGGAGCTCAGGTGCCTGGACGCAGGCGGCGAGCCTGTGCCGACGCTGCGGGAGGCTCTGAGGCTCGTGGAGTCATTAGGAATCCAGCCGGTCGTTGAGATGAAGGAGGAGGGCCTGGAGGAGCTTGTTCTCGAGGAGCTCGTTGGATATAAAGCCATAGTGACATCGTTTTACCACAGAAGTGTGCTTGAGCTCGGCGAGCTTCTCAGGGAGAGGGAGGACGCGGATGGGATAAAAACCGGCATCATAATATCGTCACTGCCTGTTAACCCCGTGGATTTAGCTCTGGATGCGCATGCAGATGCGATATTCCCAAAGAGGGTGAGCCCGAACATCTTCAAGACCGCACACAGAAAGGGCATACGGGTCTACCCCTGGACGGTCAACACCCCTGAGAGGGCGGCATGGCTGCTCAGGCTCGGGGCGGATGGTCTTGTAACAGACGATCCATGCGCGATAAGGGATGTGCTGAAAGCTGCTCCGATGAACACGGGCCGGGAGAACTGCAAGTACTATCCATGCCATCACTTCGAGGGGCAGGACTGCACCCACTGCTTCTGTCCTCTATACCCATGCAAGGACCCGGAGCTGGGGAGGTTTGTGAGAACAAAAAGAGGCAAGAGGTTCTGGTCGTGCATCGACTGCGTCCTGGTCCACATACCGGAGATCGCCAGGTATCTCGAGGAGAATCCGGATGCTGGAACCGAGGATCTGAAGAGCTTTCTTGGGACTACCAGAAGAGCATGCTTCCGCAGAGCCGAGCGTGCTGGCAAGGGGAGCGGCTGATGTGCTGAAGATCCAGCAGCATGTCATGAGCCCGGATAGAGGAATGGCTCTGCATGAATCGACTGCCTCCTGGGTGGATATTTCAGTGTCTGGAAGGATTGAGCGCTGCGGGCTTCGATTATACGAACAATACGATACACCCGATTCGCGGGCATGGGCCATTCGGGATGCTCATCCGCTCTGAGATGGCGCCCTGCGCACTTCGGCGGTCGACGACAGAAAGCTTTATCCGCATTACCGTAGTATCGCGGGAATCATGAGAGAGATCATAGCACTCACAGTTGCTTTGTTGATGCTGATCCCGGTTATGGGGGTTGATGTGAGCTATCTATCCCCAGAGTCAGAGATCCTGACCACAGAGTCGATGGCAGCATTTCTCAATGACAGCTGGGCTCCAAGCACATTCATGCCCATAAACGATACAGCGGTATGGCAGGATAAGAACAAGACACTAGCAAACAGCACAGCAAACATCTACAGCGTTCTGAAGGACAACTGGACGCCAAGCAAGTTCGAGGCTCCGGTGGACTACGCAGTCTGGCAGAACAAGGACAAGCAGCTTCTCGCCGCTGGGTACGCCATCTACGATTTCCTCAGAGAGGACTGGACGCCAACGGATCCGGTCCCGATCGTCCAGACCGGGCTCTACAAGCTCCATCAGATGAACTGAAGGCCGCATTCACATGCGGCATATTTTTGATATTGATCGGCCATGCGTAGCCCGCGGGCTATCCTCTTCCATATTTTGATGTATCCCCCAGCCTGGACGCTGGCTGTGTCGGTGCATGCTCCGATGCGCCATCTGTTTTAGATTGGTATCCTGTGCTGCATCTCAGACCAGGGGTTGCAGCTCCCCATACATCTGAACAGCCCCCTGGAATCCATCCGTGCATCGATATCTTCATAAGCGGCCCTGACCCGAGAGCTCACATCCGAGGTGTGGTCCATTGAAGGTAATCGGTCTTGCCGATAGCGAGCTCGAATCCAGCTTGCGGAGAGCGGGAATCGGCATGTCTGTATCAGAGGCGCGTTCCATAGCCTCGATCCTGGGAAGGGATCCGACGCTGGCCGAGCTTTTCTGCTACGATGCCATGTGGTCCGAGCACTGCTCGTACAAGAGCAGCAGGGCCGTGCTGAGGGAGTTCCTGCCGACGGAGGGCCCGAACGTTGTTCTCGGCCCTGTCGAGGACTCCGGTATTGTGAGCATAGATGATGAATGGTGCGTGGTGATATCCCACGAGAGCCACAACCACCCGAGCCAGATACTCCCGAACGAGGGGGCGGCAACCGGCATCGGCGGAATCGTGCGCGATGTGAACTGCATGGGCGCCAGGGTCGTCGCGACCGCAGATCCCCTCCGCTTTGGAGATCCGTATGGACGGGAGTCGAACAGGGTGCGCTGGGTTGCGGAGGGCGTGGTCGATGGGATCTGGCAGTACGGCAATGCACTGGGTGTGCCGGTCATAGCTGGAGATGTCGTTTTCAGCAGATGCTTCGACTACAACTGTCTCGTCAACGTGGTTGCGATTGGTGTTGTCAGAAGAGACGAGATCATAAGGTCGCGCGCGCCTCCAGGTTCTGGCGAGAGGGGCTATGATGTCATCCTTGTCGGAAAGCCGACAGACTCCTCAGGCTTTGGTGGAGTGGTATTCGCATCAGACACGCTCAGGGAGGAAGAGGAGGAGACGAACCGCGGAGCGGTACAGATCCCGGATCCCTTCCTCAAGAACGTTCTCTTCAAGGCCAATGACGATCTCTTCAGGCTCGTGCGCGAGGATGGCGTCGAGATAGGATTCAAGGATCTGGGCGGTGGGGGGCTCACCTGTGCATCATCAGAGATGGGAGCGGCCGGTGGCTACGGAATGGAGATCGATCTCGACATGCTCCACGTCGCGGGCGATTTTCCGCCTGAGGTTCTGTGCATAGCCGAGACACAGGAGAGGTTCCTGATAATAGCTCCCAGGGAACTCCGCGAGAGGATTCTCAGGATATACAACGAGGACTGGGACCTGCCGAACGTGTATGAGGGCGCCAGGGCGAGCGTGATAGGCAGGATGGCAGCCCACGACAGATACATCGTCCGTCACAGAGGGAGAGAGGTTGTGAATGTACCCATAAAGCACCTCACGGGAGGAATAAGGTACGAGAGGGCCTGGCGGCCCAGGATCAGGAACCTCGTCGAGCCTGATGTGAGAATGCCGGAGGATATCAACAGAGTGATGCTTGAGCTGCTCTCCTCCCCGAACATAGCCTCAAGGGAGCACATCTACAGGTACTACGATACAGAGGTTCAGGGGAACACAGTGATACGGCCTGGAGAGGCGGATGCAGGCCTCATCGCCCCGATCAGGGGAAGGGACTTCGGGATCGCGCTGTCCGTGGATTCAAACCCGTTTTACGGAAGGATAAGCCCGTACTGGGGAGGGGCCACGGCGGTCGCTGAGGCGATGAGGAACGTTGCAGCCATAGGCGCAACCCCCTCGACACTCACAGACTGCCTGAACTTCGGCAACCCGGAGAAGCCCGAGGCCTTCTGGGAGTTCAGGGAATCTGTTCGCGGTCTGGCCGATGCTGCCAGGAACCTATGGCTCAAGGGTTATCCGGGGCAGCCAGTACCCATAGTCTCGGGGAACGTGAGCTTCTACAACGAGTCCCCGGAGGGGGCTGTAGACCCATCGCCTGTCATAGCATGTGTCGGTATAATGAAGGACATCAGCAAGGCGATCACGATGTCCTTGAAGGAAGATGGTGACGGATTGTACCTTCTCGGTCCCAGGTTCGATGAGCTCGGCGGCTCAGAGTACTACCGCGTCATCTGGGGAGTCACAGGGGCGAACGTGCCTGTTGTCAGGTTCCCGCTGGAGAGATCCATGATCTACACAGTCGTAGATGCTGTGGACCGTGAGATACTGCGGGCAGCTCACGACATATCGAACGGCGGGATGGCGATAACAGCGGCCGAGATGTGCATGCTCTCCGATCATGGAATCTCCATCGACATATCCGATCTGGGTGATATGCGATCCGACAGGATCCTCTTCTCAGAGTCCTCAGGATTCGTGGTGGAGGTTGTGGATGGAGCGGAGGAGGAGTTCGTAAGCATAGCCAGGAGTCACAACCTCAATCCCGTGAGGCTCGGCACTGTCTCGACCGGCAGCATGGAGATTGTGAGGGATGGAAAGGTGCTTGTGAGGCTCGATCCGGAGGACGCAAGGGAGGCCTGGAGCTCTGGCCTGAGGGAGGCGATGAGATGAGGATCGCTGTGATGCAGTTCCCGGGCACGAACTGCGAGCATGAGACGCTTGTGGCTGTAAAGGAGTGCGGCATGGATGGGGAGATCTTCAGATGGAACCGGCCCGAGCAGGAGCTCTGCGGGTTCGATGGGTATGTGATACCAGGAGGCTTCTCGTACCAGGACAGGGTGCGCGCTGGGGTTATAGCGTCCAAGGAGCCAGTCATGGCCACACTGAGGGAGGAAGCGGAGAGGGGAAAGCCGATCATAGGGATATGCAACGGATTTCAGATACTCGTGGAGTCAGGAATACTCCCGTTCGGGGATGGGGTGAGGCTGGCGCTCGCGCAGAACGTCATGATCCGAGGGGGAGAGATAGTGCGCCGCGGATACTACTGCGCCTGGACGATGCTCAGGCATGATGCTGAGGAGAGGAGATGCAGCGGATCCTACATTCTGAGGAGAGGGGATATCCTGAGCATACCGATCGCGCACGCTGAGGGGAACCTTGTTGCAGCTGATAAAAAAATCATCGAGAGGCTCATCGATAACGACCAGATCGTTTTCAGGTACTGCAGCGAGCGGGGGGAGGTAATCAACGAGTTTCCAGTTAATGTGAACGGTTCCACGGAGAACATCGCCGGCATATGCAACCCCGAGGGCAACGTCCTTGGGATGATGCCCCATCCAGAGAGAGCGTTCTTCGCATGGCAGCTCCCGCGGAAGCACCCCAGGGCGCTGGGATACGGCCCGGGGAGGCTGATCTTTGAATCGATGAAGAGATACATAGAGGAGAGGAGATCATGATCATCAATCTCAGAGTATGGCTCAAGATACCCGACGCCGAGGCTGCCACCGTGAAGAACACCCTCCTGAGGCGCATGGGCTACCAGGGCATCGTCAGGGATGTCAAACGCGAAAGACTGCTGAGCATAGAGGCAGATGATGTGAGCGATCCAGACTCCCTGATAAAACAGCTCACAAGGGAGCTGGTCAACGAGAACAAGGAGAGCTTCGCGGTCTCTGTGGACTCCCTCGAGCTGAGCAACGGCTGTGTTCCTGTGAAGGTGAGCCTCTGGATCGAGGACGGCGAGGCCATATCGATAAGAGATCGCCTCGTGAAGAGACTGGGGCTGAAGATGATCAGATCTGTGGAGCGGGCCAACATCTGGAAGCTCTACATAGATGGGGATGATCCGGAGGCTGTGGCCAGGAGGATCGCAGAGGAGCTCCTGGTCAACCCGAACAAAGACAGGTATGAGATTATTAAATTGAGCTGATGTCAGGTCCGGACATCCCGGAATTCATTTTGTTTTCGCTCTTGGCTCATCTCCGCGAATTATCGGAAAGCCGGATTGATCCGGATTTTCGGCATCTGTGAAGCCTCATTTTTCGCCATTCTCACCAATCCGCTAATTCACCTCGATGAGCCTCGCTCTTTTTGTGGTTTGTAAATTGCTGGCCATGCAGGCTGTCTGCAGGGCTGTCTGCAGAAAGCAC
This sequence comes from Methanothrix sp., assembly GCF_030055635.1. Taxonomy (NCBI): domain Archaea; kingdom Methanobacteriati; phylum Methanobacteriota; class Methanomicrobia; order Methanotrichales; family Methanotrichaceae; genus Methanothrix; species Methanothrix sp. The sequence continues at coordinate 30,746 of NZ_JASFYM010000007.1, forward strand.
TTATAGAAACTTCGGGGGTGTAGGGGTAGCGGATACCCCGCGCCTCAGGGCAGGTAGGAGCGTACCAACCCCAGTAAGATTTATCTTCTGTACAGAATACTCTCCTGAGATGCCTTCAGGCCTGACAAGACTCTCAGCATGAAAAGTGATCAACCCGGCGTATGAACTGGTAAGGATGGTAAACTCAGAAAAGGAGGCAACGTGTCGTGAGTAAAAGATATGCTGCTCCCCCTATTGTAGAGGCGGTTTGTGAATTCAGGCTAACCCCGGATACAACCTGGGACCTGGTAGTACCTGGCTTGTTCTACGAAAAGGTGAAGGGCACGTTTCCTAAGAGGGAACAGCGGATAGTTCAGCAGATTGATCTCACGCCGGGGCCGACGGGTTTACAACAGCAGATCCGGACGAGCGAACGGATCCTGTTCTTCACGGAAGACATGAAGAAGATCGCTCAGATCGGACCTCGCTTGTTAGTGATTAATGTGCTCAAGCCTTATCCTTCCTGGGATGGTTTTAAACCTCTAATTGAGATTGGCTGGAGCAGTTTAAAGGATGTCGCAGAAATTAGGGGTATCGAACGTATTGGTCTGCGTTATATCAATCGGGTAGAACTACCTGCTCAAAATGTAGATTTATCCAAGTACTTTGAGTTCTATCCGTTCGTGGGGCGAAGGCTTCCTCAACAAATGATATCTTTCCTCACGGGAGCAGAATTCTCTTACGCCGATGATAGAGACCATTGCCGTGTGCAGCTTGCTCCCGCACCAGGAGCGGAGGGCAAAAGCATCTTCATGCTGGATATAGATTACTTCCTGACCCGTCCGCGCGGCATAGAAATTGCAGATGCTATAGATTGGGTCGAGGAAGCCCATAAAAGAGTGGAGGAAATTTTCGAGGGGTGTATCTCAAATACACTAAGAGAGATGTTTAAGGAGGTGAAGTAAATGGCGACCAGCGTAATGCTGCGTGGCAATTTATGGGGGATACCCCCCGAAACGTCCCTCTTAGTCCGGACTGCTTCCCAAGAGTTCTCACAAGAACCCGCCGAATCAAAAACAGAGTTAATCGTAACAGAGTCTATCGTTATTGAGTTACTTCGAAATGTGGAAACGCAAGGAGTTCTCTTAACTCACCCCGAAGAGATTTACGACTACATCTTGCGGTTTCCAGATTTGATAGGGGTTATTGATAAGGTGGTGTTGATAGCTCGTACTTATCTCCAGGATGCGCAGCTTTGCCTGGAGGTTTATCACGATCCAGAGAGCAACGATGAGCATCTAGTGCTTTATGCGAGATGGAGGGTGTACGATGAGCAGACTATGGACCGGATCAGATTTGTCAGAGACCAGTACCGGCATTTGCTTGCCGGTAAATCAGGATGGTTAATTCTAACAACTGACTTTCGGCAGCCGGTGTAGATGAGGAATGCCTTTCGACTGGGTGGAGTTTCTAGCTCTTGCGCGCGATTTGCAGGGCTGCTCAGGCCAATCTTACTCAGAACAGGCAGCAAGCCGGTCATCCGTCAGCAGGGCATACTATGCCGCATTTTGTCACACACGCAACTATGCTGAAAGAAATCTGGGCTTTAAGCGCACAAGGACGGGACGAGACCATAGATCTCTCAGAGATCATTTGAGAAACCTTGGGCAACCCTGGGATGAGATTGCTGAAGATCTGGAAGACCTCCAAAAATGGCGTAACATGTGTGATTATGATGATGTAGTTCTGAACCTCAAGTACATTGTACAAGATGCTCTTAAAACTGCTGAGAAGGTAATAAAAGATTGCAGCTGATGCTACCTTTGACACCGATTAGCGCTCGTCTCTTTCCACGATCCTGATCTCCTCCTCGGTCAGCCCGTACAGCTCGTAGACGAGCCTGTCGATCTCTATGTCAGTGGCGTCGATCTGGCGCTGGATCACGTCACGCTCGTGAGAGGTGCGGGCGTCTCGCACCCTCTTATGCAGCGAGAGCATCTGCTCGACCAGCGCCACCATCCGATCATGACGGGCGACATCCGCAGGGTCGGAGAAGTCGATTTGACGGATTGGGATTTTTTCGATGGCTCATCTGGTGAATCAGCGGACTGCCAGAGGATGATGGGAAATATACTCCAACTATCCCTAAAGACTCGAGCTGCATCCCTGATATCTCGCGGAGATGCGCCAGCACATGGAAGCCACCCCCCCGATGGCCATCTCAACAATAGCAGACCGCCAGAGATGCTCGACGACGAAAAGCTTGATCTGATATCGCATAGTAGTCTTTTGGTATGAACCAGAAAGAGGCTATAGATAGGGCGAAGGAGCATTTCGGCAGGCTTCTGGAGGAGCAGCTTGCGAGGGTGGAGCAGATGAAGGCTGCCGGCGGCTGGGTGGACTACAGCAGCCTGAAGCCACTGATCATAGGATACGTCGATGGCGATGGGATAGGCCCGTACATAACAGCCGAGGCCATAAGGGTTCTCCAGAGCCTCCTCAGAGATGAGATCGAGAGGGGAGATGTGGAGCTCAGAAAGATCGGGGGGCTCAGCATAGAGGAGCGGGCAAGGGCGATGAAGGCCCTTCCCGATGATGCTCTTGAGGCCCTGAAGAAGTGCCATGTGATCCTAAAGGGCCCGCTCACAACTCCGAAGAAGGGCGACCCCTGGCCGAACCTGGAGAGCGCAAACGTGGCGATGCGCCGCGAGCTGGATCTCTTCGCAAACGTGAGGCCTGTCTCCATACCCTCAGAGGGGATAGACTGGGTCTTCTTCAGGGAGAACACCGAGGGCGAGTATGTCCTCGGAAGCAAGGGCCTCAACGTCACTGAAGATCTGGCGGTCGACTTCAAGGTTATAACCACACAGGGCTCTGAGCGGATAATACGCCTCGCCTTCGATTATGCGAGGAGGAACAACATCAACAGGGTATCTGTGGTGACAAAGGCAAATGTCGTGAAAACAACAGACGGGAAGTTCCTCGAGATCGCGAGATCCATCGCTAAAGAGTACCCTGAGATAACCTTCGACGACTGGTTTGTCGACATAATGGCGGCGAAGCTCGTGGATACAAAGAGGAGACGGGATTTCAGGGTGATAGTCCTCCCGAACCTCTATGGGGACATACTCACTGATGAGGCTGCAGAGTTCCAGGGAGGCGTGGGGACAGCAGGAAGCGCGAACATAGGCAAGAGATACGCCATGTTCGAGGCGATACACGGCTCGGCTCCAAGGATGGTCCAGGAGGGGAGGGCGCAGTACGCGGATCCATCGAGCATCATGCGCGCCTCGACGATGCTGCTCCGCCATGTCGGGATGGTTGACAAGGCGAGAAAGCTCGAGATGGCTCTTGACATCTGCGGTCAGTTCGAGAGGAAACTTGTGATGACCGGCAGGCCTGGAGGTGCCACCGGCAGGGAGTTCGCGGATTATGTTATAGAGACGATGAACTCTGAGGATCTCGAGAGCAGATGGCTCTCCTACACAGGCAAAGGGATTTAGCCTGAGAGAGCGAGATTACCAGCGTGATACAGCTCGCAGAGCGTTTTCTCAGCCTCAGATCAGAGGATGTGATCCTGCTGAGAGCCATCGAGGCCGGAATGCGCCGGAGGGAGTGGGTGCCCCTCGAGGAGATCTCGGCCATCTCCGGCATACCGGCCTCGAAGGCTGAGTACCATCTCAGGCTGCTTTCGGGAAGAAAGCTCGTCACCTACACGAAGGTGCCATACGAGGGGTACCAGATCGAGTTTGCTGCATACGATCTTCTCGCCCTTCACGATCTCGTAAGAAGGGGTTTTGTGGCATCGCTTGGCGACAGGCTGGGCGTAGGCAAGGAGTCTGTCGTCTACGAGGCCCTCGATGATATTCCGATGGTTATAAAGTTCCACAGGGAGGGCAGGACGAGCTTCTCAAGGGTTAGAAGGGTCAGGGACTATCTCAGGGACAGGCCGAAGGTTGCATGGATATACGCCGCGGCTCTTGCAGCCAGAACCGAGTTCGAGGTGATGAGGAGGCTTTACCCCTCTGTCTCAGTTCCGAAACCGATTGCAAGAAGCAGGCATGCCGTGGCCATGGAGAGGGTCACGGGAGTGCTTCTCACAAAGACAGAGCTTGACGATCCTGAATTCTGTATAAACAGAATCCTCGAGGAGATCGGGAAGGCCTACAGGCTCGGAGTGATACACGCAGACCTGAGCGAGTACAACGTCATCGTGGGGGATGACATAACAATAATCGACTGGCCGCAGGCTGTCGGGAGGGATCACGAGAGCGCGGAGGAGCTTCTCTCGAGGGATGTCTCCAACATACTGAAATACTTTAAGCGCAAATATAAAATAAATCTGAATCCCGGAGATGTTCTCCGAAAGATAAAGGTTGATGATGGATAGCAGGATATTCGGTGTGGACATCGCCAGCGGCTCCCCAAGAAGCAGGAGCCAGCCGAGCTACGCCCTTTTTGTTATAGATGGAGAGAGCAGCTACTGCTATGAGATGGTAAGCAGGCAGAAGCTCATCCGGATTGTGAGAGAGAAGAGGCCGGATATCATAGCTGTGGATAACATCTACGAGCTCGCAGCGGACAGGAACGAGCTCACAGCCCTCATGAGGCTGTTCCCTCCAAACACGAGAATCGTCCAGGTGACCGGAGGGGATCATCCAGAGCCGCTCGTCAAGGTGGCGAGATGGCACGGAATCGTCTTCGACAGATTGAATCCGATGCATGAGGCTGAGGCGTGTGCACGCCTTGCCGCAAAGGGCATCGGCTGTGCTGTCTCCGTCTTCGAGGACAGGACATGGATAAAGGTGAGCCGGAGGCGCTCTCCTGGAAGGGGTGGGTGGAGCCAGAACAGGTACTCCAGGAAGATACACGGAAACGTGAAGCTTCTCTCCAGAGAGATCGAGCACCATCTCAAGGAGAGCGGGCTCGAGTTCACGATGAAGGCCGTTGAGGGGCTCGGCGGTTACATCAGGTGCGAGTTCGTGGTCGAGGCGCCCAGGGAGAGGGTGCCTGTGCACACCAGCTCGAGGGGAGATGTGCAGATACGTGTAGCTCCGATCCCGCGGCAGCATTTGCAGTTCGTGCCCCTGCAGCAGCGGAGGGACTACATCATCGTTGGCATAGATCCGGGAACCACGACAGGTCTCGCTGCCCTCAATCTCAAGGGCGAGCTCGTCGATATCGTCTCAGCCAGAACCATGTCCTCCTCAGATGTCATCGAGTGGATAGCAGCCCGCGGCAGACCTCTGATAGTGGCCACGGACGTCTCGCCAGCCCCAGGAGCTGTGGAGAAGATCAAGCGGGCGTTCAATGCGGTTCTCTTCTCACCCTCAGAGGATCTGGCCGCTGAGGATAAGATCCTGCTCGCCAGACCGTTCAACTACAGGAACGATCACGAGAGGGATGCGCTTGCTGCTGCCATGAGCGCATTCAAAAAGTACAGAAACAAGTTCAGCCAGGTTGAGAAGAAGATCTCGAGGGATGTGAATCCGGACGAGGTGAAGGCGCTTGTGGTGAGGGGTTACTCCATCGAGAAGGCGATGGCTGAGCTTCTTGAGTCTGATGAGGCGCCTGTGCAGCCGTCTGGAGAGCCTCCGCAGATCCCGCAGCCCAAACCTGAGGAGCTGAGGCTCCTTACAGAGCAGGTCAAAAATCTCAGGGAGTACGTGGAGGACCTCAGGGCTGAGATTTCCTCCAAGGATAAAGAGATCTCAGAGCTGAAGAGGCAGCTGGAGAAGATGCAGGACAGAGACTACAGGGATATGAAGCGCGACCACGAGATCCGGATAAGGGATAAGGAGATCGAGCGGCTCAGAAATCTTCTGAGAGCTGAGAGGAAACGCCTGCGGAGGCTCAGATCAGAGGCGCAGAAAATCAGGAAGGCAGAGCGCATAGAGGAGATGGCGGGGTACAGGAAGCTGAAGCCTGTTCCCGTCTTCTCGAAGGAGGCCATCCTCTCTGCGAGGAGCAGGTGGTCCATAGGCGAGGGGGATCTAATCCTCCTCCAGGATCCGTCTGGCGGTGGCCCGAACACAGCCGATCTGATCGCAGATCTTGGGGTTGAGGCTGTGGTTGTCATGAAGGAGATGCCCCAGAGGATGAGGGAGTACTTCATGGAGAAATCTGTTCCTGTTCTCAGCGCAGATGATGTCTCCGTGAGGACTATAGACGGAATATCATTCGTGGACCCTGAGATGCTGAAGGCTGCGAAGGAGAGATGGGAGGAGCAGAGAAAGGCATACGAGGCAGAGAAGCGGGCCGAGCGGCTGAGAAGCATCATCGAGGAGTACAGGGCTGAGAGGCTCAGGGAGGAGAGGCTCGAGGCCAAGCGAAGATCACAGCCACTCTGAGATGCGCTACGCGCTGTGCCCGTTGATCCAAAGCGTGCCCGCTCTGCAGGCTTATGAGCAGTCGGTATCCTTTGCTCAGCTGATGCCGGAACTTGTAATGCTGTACGGCTCGAAAATACATCCCGTGATTTTCATGCCTGTGCATCGGCCGCCGAGCGTGATATGGAGTGCAGCGCAAACTCAGGTCTTCAGGCCGGAGAGCATCTCACAACCTCCACAAGGCAAAGAATATATCAGCATTGAGCTCAGAGTCTGATGCATGATCGGCAGGCAGACCCAGGTCGTGGACTGCAGGGAGAGCATGGGGCTGGCCAAGGGCGGTGGGCTCGCGCAGAGGGGCACCCTGTCAGAGGCGGCGAGGCCGGATGTCATAGCGATTGCGATGTCCCCCGGAAGGAGGCACATAACCAAGCCCGTCTGCGAGATAACCTACGGTCTGAGAAGGGAGGGCATACAGACGAGCGTTCTGGTTCTCGAGGCCGGGACAGGCGTCCCGGAGTCGTTTCCCCAGGCTTCGAGGGGCTACGGCCCCACATTCGGTTTGACCCCGAAGGAGATAGAGCAGATACAGAGGCACAAGATAGCCGTGATACATCTCGGCAACGTGAAGTCGCATGTCATCTATAAAACAAGAGATATACTCGCGTTTGTGGATATCCCTGCTGTCGTCGTTTCTCAGTGCCCCGTGGACTTCGAGGACTTCGCAAAGGAGGGCGTGAAGACGCGGGTCGTCATGCCACCGAAGAGCAAGCAGGTCACAAAGGGTACTGTGGTGGACATAGTCACCGGGGTGACGAGGGGCGCGACATGCGGCAGGAGCAAGCTCAACACGCTTGCCAAGGTCCTGAACAGGCATCTCGCTGAGATGGAATCAAAGAAAACCGAGTGACCCTGCTTGAAGTACGTTGTGCTTCTCGGAGATGGGATGGCCGACTGGCCTCTGGAATCTCTGGGCGGGAGAACGCCCCTGCAGGCCGCACGCAAGCCGAACATGGATCTCATCGCTCGCACCGGGCGTTGCGGTCTCGCCAGGACGGTGCCTGATGGCATGACCCCCGGAAGCGATGTCGCAAACCTCTCGATAATGGGCTATGATCCGAGGAGGTACTACACAGGGAGGGCACCCCTTGAGGCTGCCGCTATGCGGATACCTCTCGGGGAGAACGAGATCGCGTTCAGATGCAATTTCGTCACTGTGATTGATGGCATCATGGACGACTACAGCGCCGGTCACATCACATCTGAGGAGGGCGCTGAGATAGCTAAATCCCTGAAAGAGGTTGTACCCGGTGGCAGGATATATCCTGGGGTGAGCTACAGGAACATAGTCGTTTTAACGGAATGCAGGGATGCGGTTTGCACTCCGCCTCATGATATAATGGGCAAACCCGTATCAGATCATCTACCGAGGGGGGATGATGCGCACATCCTGATGGACATCATGGAGAGGGCAAGGCCCATACTCGAGAACCATCCTATCAATCGCAGGCGTGTAAGCAGGGGTTTGAAGCCCGCAAACATGATCTGGCTCTGGGGGCAGGGGCCTGCGCCGTCGATGCCGAGGTTTCATGAGATTTACGGGCTTAATGGAGCTGTGATCTCAGCGGTGGATCTTCTCAAGGGGCTGGGCGTCTACGCTGGCTGGCGCGTGATCGATGTTCCGGGGGCAACGGGCACCATCGATACAGACTACGCCGGCAAGGTCAGGGCCGCGCTCGAGGCTCTTGAATCAGTGGACATAGTGTATCTTCATATAGAGGCGCCGGACGAGGCCGCGCACTCCGGGGATGTGGAACAGAAAATGAGAGCGATAGAGCTCTTCGATGAGAGGGTGGTCGGCCCGATGATCTGCGGTTTGAAGAGATCTGGAGGGGCGTGGCGTGTGCTTCTTCTCCCGGATCACCCCACGCCCATAAAGATAAGAACACACTCCACAGACCCTGTGCCATTCGCGATAGCCGGCTCCGGAATAGATGCTGATTCTGTCGATTCGTTCGACGAGATCTCAGCGTCCAGGGGATACTATGGAAGGATCGAGGGAAGGGAGCTCATCAGGCTGCTCATCGCGGGATGAGCAGCGCTGCTACATTCAGAGGCAGATCGAGATGAGGGAGCTCAGATGCTGCCTCAGAAGGAGGGTATCCCTCAGAGGCGGATTGTGAGCCCAAAACTGTTCAGCATGTCTTTTTAATTGCATGTGCTGTTTAAGTGTCAGAAGCGCCCCACCGATCATGCAAGATCAACATGCTCTACTAGGGGCTGGAAGCTACATTAACACAGAGAAGGACGGACACAATCATAAGTCGAAAAGCGGAGACCTTCAGGGCCCACATCAAGGCGCATCTAAACTATTTATATAGGATATCCCGATACACGATGTAGGCTGATGGACGATATAAATCTGCTCAGCAAATTAAAAACATGTTTGAGGTGATAGGCTGCATCAGAAAGATGTTGACGAGGCTGTTGTAACGAGGGTACGGGTCCCTCGCAAGCAGAACAGGGAGGTATTCGGGTACGTGGAGAGCCTCCTGGGCTCCAACCGTATCAAGGTAAGGTGCATGGACGGTCAGACCAGGATCGCCAGGATACCGGGAAAGATGAAGAAGCGGATATGGATCCGCGAGGGAGATGTTGTCATAGTGGTTCCCTGGGAGTTCCAGGACGACAAGGCGGATGTGATATGGAGATACACCGGCCCGCAGGTCGACTGGCTTGAGCGCAAGGGATACCTCAAATCAACACCATGAAGCGAAGGGACGAGGAGGAGCTCGACGCGCGTATCGATCTCTTCCGCAGGCGCATAAAGGACGCAAACGATTTGAAGGTAAGGGATGACGTTTTTGATACGCGCACCCTCATGAACCTCTACTACCTCTCCAAGAAGGGCTACGTCGAGGCCCTGGGGGGCTCGATCAGCCGTGGGAAGGAGGCAAATATATTCCACGCGCTCGGCCGGGGAGGCAAGCACCTCGCCCTGAAGATCTACAGGGTCGCGACAAGCGATTTCAAGGCGATGCAGGACTACATCCTGGGGGATCCGAGGTTCAGGAGCGTTAAGGGAAACAAGCGCAGCCTGGTGAACGCCTGGACCAGGAAGGAGTACAGGAACCTGCTCAGGGCAGAGGATGTCGGCGTGCGTGTACCCCACCCCTACGCTGTGAGGGAGAACATCCTGGTCATGGATCTCGTCGGCACTGATGGCGTCGCCGCACCGCTCCTCAAGGAGGTTGAGCTTGAGAAAGAGGAGGCGGAGCGCATTTACAGGAAGATCGCTGATTACGTTGTTCTCCTCCACAACCGCGCGGGGCTCGTACACGCGGATCTTAGCGAGTTCAACATACTCTACGATGGGGAGCCGGTGCTGATAGACATGGGCCAGGCTGTGACGCTAGACCATCCGAACGCGATGGAGTTCCTGAAAAGAGATATATCCAATCTGGTGAGGTTCTTCAGGGAACGCTATGGCATAGGATCTGAGGATGAGATCTGGAGCAGGATAGAATCAGATGATGAATGATAGAGGTTCTTAGATGAATATCAAGATTCCCGGCGACAGGATCGGCGCGGTGATAGGCCCGAACGGAGAGACGAAGAGGTACCTGGAGGAGAGGTGCAGGGTATCGCTGGACATAGACAGCGAGAGCGGTGTTGTCACCGTGACCTCTCAGGGGGATGCTCTGGATGCCATGAAGGCCATGGATGTTCTCAGGGCCATAGCGAGGGGATTCTCGCCGGAGCGGGCGTTCGCGCTGCTGGACGATGACATGCTGATGCTCGACGTCATGGATCTCTCGAGCCTGGCCGCGACGAAGAACGACATGATCAGGATAAAGGGAAGGATCATAGGCAAGGACGGCAAGACCAGGGAGCTGATGGAGAGCCTGACAGGGGCGAGGATCTCTGTATACGGAAAGACCGTCTCCATCATCGGGTACCCCGAGCAGATAAAGGTCGTGCGCTCAGCCCTCGAGATGCTGATCGACGGCGCGCCCCATGGCAACGTTTACAGCTTCCTCGAGAGGAAGCGGAGAGATCTCCTGGAGATGGAGCTCTGATGGATTTCAGCAGCGAGCAGTGGCTCATTCTGATCGTGCTGGCTCTTGGACTGCTCTCCCTCCTCGGGACAGCGCTTGGCGGTGAGAGGGGGATCAGCAGCTGGGGGCCCGTGATTTTTGTGAGAACAACCAAGGGGCTGGGCCTCCTCGACAGGCTTGCGGGTGCTAGGCGTCTCTGGCGTTTAACAACGACACTCTGCATGCCCCTCGTCCTTGCGGGGATGATCTACTTTCTGCTCCTGCTTCTTCTGATGGTGTATGTGATGTGGAGGGCGCCACCCGAGCCCGGGAGCTACAGCTCTCCGCGGAACGTTCTGCTCATACCGGGGGTCAATCAGTACATACCGCTCATCTGGGGATGGATCGCTCTATGCGTCACGATAGTGGTCCACGAGCTCTCACACGGAATCCTGTGCAGGGTCGAGGGAATACGGGTAAAATCGATGGGCCTGGTATTCCTGCTCTTCCCGATAGGCGCATTCGTCGAGCCTGATGATTCCGAGCTCTTCGGGGACGAGAAAAATCCCCCAAAGGCGACACGGCATGCAAGGATGAGGATACTGTCCGCAGGGGTCATCGCGAACTTTGTGGTGGCTGCGTTGGCGCTGTCCCTCTTCTTCGGTCCTGTCATAAGCGCGTTATCGCCGGTCGACAGGGTCATCGTTGTGGATGTCGAGCATGAAAGCAGATTTGCAGGCGACGTCCGCGCGGGAATGGTTGCATCAGGCGCAAGCAGCATTGAGGAGCTTTACAGGATAGCATCTGAGAGAAGATCCGTGGAGCTTTTCGATGAAACCTCCAGAAAAGCTATCTCCGGAGAGCCGGTCCTGGGGGTGCTCGTAGTCGATATCTTCGAGGGATCGCCGGCGGAGGATGCCGGAATGCCTGAGAGGTTCGTGATCACAGAGATCAATGAAACCAGAATCGAATCCCTCGAGAGCTTCAGAGATTACATGAACTCCACATCCCCCGGACAGGTTCTGAGAATAAACACCACAGGTGGATCTTACAGCGTGAGGCTTGCGCCCAAGGGCGATGGCACTGGCATGATAGGGGTCGCGATCTCAGGCACCGCACTCTACCTTGATGGTGTTATCCTCCAGGAGTTCCAGGCGGAGCGGTTCCTCGCGCTCATGAGATCGATCCCATCAAGCGGGTTGAGGGGGTTCAACACGCTCATGGGACTGCCGTTTACGGGCATCGGTGGGTTCACATCTGACGGCTTCCAGGGCTTCAGCGGAGCGATGCTCTACCTCTTCGAGCCAGCCGGATGGGCGGAGCCGCTGGGTGGTAAGATATTCTGGATCGCCAACCTCCTGCTCTGGATAGGCTGGATAAACATGTACGCCGGTCTGTTCAACTGCCTGCCGACGATACCGCTCGACGGAGGCCACATAGTTCGTGATCTTATCCAAACGCTCCTCGACAGGGTGATGAGCGAGAGGAGCGCCGAGCGTTTCACCAGGGGCATAGTGGCCGCGCTATCATGGCTCGTGATATCCTCACTGATCTTCACAGTTCTCGGACCGTATCTAGCTCACGGGATACCGCTCTGAGAGCAGGCGGGCCACAGCGAACGCGGGGAAGACATCGGACAGCCTCTCGGTATATATCTCCGAGAGCCGGATGCATTCCAGAGCTGCACGCTCGCATGCAGCCTCCACAACGAACTCGCCAATGCCGGCTGCAACAACCCGCCGGATGTTATGCCTCTCGGCTACTCTGGATATGCCATTGGATATTACCGATATCTGCCGTGATCTCGTCTGGGCCGCGATCGACAGCGCTCCATCCTCCCCGAGCTCATCCAGATCCGAGCACACAGTCCTCGCGAGTCTTCTGAGAGCTCCCTCACGGCTCTTCGGCCCGCCGTCAGGCGTCTCGCATGAATATTCATCCGGTTCTATATCCCCCAGCGCGAGGTAAGCATCTGCTGTTATCGAGAATAGCTCGGAGGAGAGAGGCGCAGAACCGCCTGATAGATCGACGCACGGCAGCAGCGCTGCGAGGTTCGTGCGCAGCAGTCCTGTGTATATAAGCTCACCGCGCATCAGTCTCTTCAGATCCGTGAAGCCGGAAAGCGGCCGGTCCACCACCGGTACTATATCAGTGGTTGTAGAACCCATATCGACGAAGATGCACTCCCCGATATCTCTCAGGAGGAGACGGACGGATGCTGACCAGTTTGCAGCAGCCAGATCCATGGCATTATCTCTTGAAACGCTCTCATGAAATCCGCTCAGCCCCCAGAAGCGCACCGGGCAGTCGAACGTTTCTTCGACAGCGGCTGCTATGAACCTCACCCCTTCCATCTTGCTCTCAAAGCAGTCCGCCAGCTCGCCTGTCATGACCACGCCCACAGCATCGGGCTTCAACCTGGAGCTCAGATCAGCAAGATGCTCTTCCAGCGGACATCTCTTCCAGAGTGGGAGGTAGACGATCTCCGCAAACCGCCCGTCGGAGCTCGCAGCCTTTGTGTTCGCCCCGCCAATGTCGACTCCGAGAATCACAGTTCTGGAGGCAAATCCTTACCATAAAAGCTTTAGGTATGAAGCCCATGGAGTTTCCGGAGATTCATCATGGCTGCTAAGGAGATGTACCCTGAGCCCACCTTTCTGGAGTGCGGGTTCGCCGATCTGGATTACAGTGTAGTCCAGCGGGGGATCTGCTGTCTGTGCGGCACCTGTATAGCCCTCTGTCCCAGGATCGGGCAGCAGAATCGAAAGCCAACACTTATGGAGTACGATCCCCTCTGTGGTTTATGCTATGCATACTGCCCGAGAAGCTTCTTCGACATGCCATTCTTCGAGAGGAAGCTCTTCGGGAGATCGAGAGGCTCTGATGAAGCCCTGGGGATATACCGGAGCGCGATGGCCGCCCGGGCGACGCCAGTTCGCGGCAGGGTTCAGGATGGTGGGGTTGTTACTGCTCTTCTCGTCCATGCGCTGGAGAAAGGCGTGATCGACTGCGCCGTTGTGACCGACAGAAACTCGAGGTGGCAGACGGTACCCAAGGTCGCGAGCACTCCGGAGGAGATCATCGCAGCTGCAGGCACCAAGTACACCATAACGCCGAGCATAGTCGGCGTTCAGATGGCCATAGACAAGGGCTTCACTAAGATAGGGTTCACGGGAACGCCCTGCCAGATTCAGGCGCTTCGCAAGGCCCAGCTTCTCGAGGAGCCATACCAGTTCGGCCAGGATAAGATCGCTCTGCTTGTGGGTCTCTTCTGCATGGAGAACTTCGATTACCAGAGGCTCATGACCGGCCTGGTGAAGGAGAAGATGAACCTGCAGCCAACAGATATCGAGAGGTTTGAGATACAGAGAGGCATGTTCAGGGTCATCTCTAAGGAGGGCGTGAAGGAGGTTCCCCTCAATGAGACGGATGAGTTCACCTGGGCCGGATGCGGTCCATGCTTCGACTTCACGGCAGAACTTGCGGATGTGTCTGTGGGGAGCGTTGGATCGCCAGCCGGCTGGTCCACAGTGCTCGTGAGAACAGATGCCGGCGAGAGAATATACAGATCCGCGATCTCCGCAGGCGTGATCGAGGAGAAGGCTCTGACCGATAAAGGCGTGGCTCTCATGAAGAGGCTTGCATCCGAGAAGGTCTCGAGGTTCGAGGATTACGCATCCAGATGCAAGCTGAACATAAAGAGGATCTGAAAAGCTTGTTTGCTGGCGAAGAGGCGCGAAAGAATCAGGGTTGATGGGAACGTATGCTGTCAATAGGGCTTGCTGGAAAGCCGAACGCGGGTAAATCGACGTTCTTCAAGGCAGCCACTCTTGCAGATGTGGAGATAGCGAACTATCCGTTCACGACCATCGATGCCAACCACGGCGTCTCATACGTGAGGGTGAGGTGTCCCTGCGTCGATCTCGGGATCGAGGGCGGATGTGGCAGATGCATCAACGGCAACAGGTTCGTGCCCGTGGAGCTCATAGATGTTGCAGGTCTGGTGCCAGATGCTCACCTCGGGAGGGGCCTGGGGAATGAGTTCCTGGACAGCCTGCGACTGGCTGAGGCTGTGATACACGTCCTGGATGCATCGGGCTCGACGGATGCTGAGGGTAACCCGGTCGGAGTCGGAAACTACGATCCCCTGAGGGATGTGGAGTTTCTCAAGCACGAGATAAGCATGTGGCTCTTCGGGATACTTGAGAGGAACTGGGCAAAGCTGATGCGCCAGTACACCTCGGAGAAGGCGAAGCCGGAGCAGATCATATACGAGCAGCTCGGCGGCGCGGGCGTATCTGATAAGGATGTCCGCTGGGCACTCGCCCGCATGGAGTCTGATCCTGCAACATGGAGCAAGGATGATCTCAAGAGGTTCGCAGAGCTTCTCAGGCAGTCCAGCAAGCCCATGATCATAGCAGCCAACAAAATAGATCTCGCGCCCAGGGAGAACATCCAGAGGCTAATGGAGCTCGACGATATCGTGGTGCCTGTAAGTGGAGCTGCGGAGATCGCACTGAGGATGGCGGACAAGGCAGGAGTCATAAAATACCTGCCCGGAGATCCGGATTTCGAGGTTGTGGGCGAGCTGAACAGGGCTCAGAAGGCCGGCCTGGACAGGATAAGAGCTCTCCTGAAGGAGTACGGCTCCACAGGGGTGCAGGAGTGCATCAACCGCGCGGTCTTCGATCTCCTCGACTACATAACAGTCTACCCTGTTGAGGACGAGAACAAGTTCACCGACAGAAACGGTGTGGTCCTGCCTGATGCCTACCTCATGAAGAGAGGATCCACAGCGCGCGATCTCGCTTACAGGGTGCACACAGACCTCGGCGAGAGCTTTCTCTTCGCTATAGATGCGCGCAGGAAGCTGCGCGTTGGGGAGAAGTACGAGCTGAAGGACGGGGACGTTATAAAAATTGTGGCAACCAAATGACTCCATTCAGTGCTGCAGATGATATCGTTATACCCGTACCAGCAGTGTGGAGGCTTTCTGTTAAATGACCAGAGCCAGCAGCGCTGGTGTTGTACGAACAGAACAGTGCAGCTTCAACAGATGCTGAGGAAAACCGGACATGCTGCTGAGAGGATCGAGGCTGGGAGATATCTCCGGCGAGGTGCTTGATTTCATCTCCTCCAGGGATGCGGATCTGTGGATAGCAGAGGCCGACGTTCTTGTGGATATGGCGCACCTTCTGATGCTTTACGAGAGAGGGCTGATACAGCGAGAGGACTGCGCTGAAATACTCAAAGCGCTGAAGGAGCTGCTCGCAGAGGGGTTCGGCGTTCTCGGAGAGGGAGAGGACATACACGAGGCGATTGAAGCCTACATCATAGAGCGCGTGGGGCCGGCCGGCGGCAGGATGCACACAGCGCGATCAAGGAACGATGAGGTGGCCACATGCATCCGGATCGCTCTTAGAGAGCAGATGCTCGGCCTCATGGAAGAGCTTCTGCAGATGATCGATGCGCTGGTGCGGATCGCAGATGAGACCAGGGAGCGCATCATTCCTGGTTACACACATCTGCAACATGCTCAGCCCACGACTCTCGCGCATCATCTCCTTGCACACGCAGACGCTCTGATAAGAGATCTCGAGAGGTTCGAGGATGCCTACGACAGGGTCAACCTCAGCCCGCTGGGCGCAGCGGCCTTCGCATCCACCGGATTTGATATAGACAGGTACATGACATGCGAGCTTCTCGGCTTCTCCGGGATTGTGGAGAACAGCATGGACGCTGTGTCCGGCAGAGACTTTGCGCTGGAGGTTCTTTCGGACACATCGATACTGATGATAAACCTGAGCAGGATCGCGGAGGAGATCATACTCTGGTCGACCTGTGAGTTTGGATACCTGGAGGTAAACGATCTCTTTGCATCGACGAGCTCGATAATGCCGCAGAAGAAGAACCCTGACACGGCTGAGCTCGTGAGGGCGAAGAGCGGTACTGCCATCGGCTCCCTCGTAGGAGCGCTGAGCATAGCCAAGGCGCTCCCGATGAGCTACAACAGGGATCTCCAGGAGCTCACGCCCCACATATGGCGCGGGATTGGAGCTGCAAGATCATCGCTCAGGGTCATGAAGGGCTGTGTGTCAACGCTCAGGTTCGACTTTGAGAGACTCGAGAGATCATCAGCTGAAGGATTCACGACAGCCACCGAGCTTGCTGATTCAATGGTAAGAATTACAGGCATCCCGTTCAGAACTGCTCACCAGATTGTAGGGAGGATTGCACGCCTTCCAGGGAAACCCAGCCTGGAGGATCTCGACAGGATAGCCATGGAGGTGGCAGATCTGCGGCTGAGCCAGATGGGGTTCACGGCTGAGGATCTCGAGAGAGCCCTCGATGTGAGGACAAACGTCTCGATGCGCTCCAGACCTGGCGGTCCTGCGCCGGAGGAGGTCTCAAGGATGCTGGATGCCAGGAAAAAGTACATGGAATCAGCATCCTCCAGGATAGCGGAGAGGCGCTCAAGTGTCGACGCAGCCATAAAACGCCTGATGGAGCTTGTCGATCGCACGGTGGCGTCTTCATGAATGGGGTCTCTCTGTAAGCTGCGTCCCGATTATAGTATAAATTGATATAATATTGTATGTTACATAGAATCATCTATGAAGTACGGGTTAGTGTGCAGATTTTAAATTGATAGAGAGTAACAGGGCGCAAACTCCAATCTTTGGAGTAAGCCCGTACGCAATATAGAGGAGCAACGATCGAGATGAGATCTGCCTACAAGTTCCGGCTGTATCCGACTCGGGCTCAGATCAAAAAGCTGGAGGACACGCTGGAGACATGCAGGCAGCTCTACAACGATGCTCTGGCAGCGAAGAAGGAAGCATGGGAGGATGACCGCTACAATCTGACGTACTATGAGATGGCAAGGCAGCTATCAGCGAACCGCAAGAGGAACACCTCTCTCAAAGCTGTATATGCCCATGTACTTCAGGACGTTCTCAGACGTGTTGACAAAGCGTTTCAGAACTTCTTCAGGCGGGTTAAGAACGGAGAGAAACCAGGATATCCACGATTCAAGGGCAGGGGATGGTACAAGTCGTTCACCTATCCAGATGCCGGTATCGGCTACAAAATCGAAGGATCGAAGCTCATTCTGTCTGGTATAGGTGCCATCCGGATCTTCAAGCATCGAGAGATCGAGGGCAAAATCAAGACATGCACCATAAAGCGCGACAGCACCGGTGCATGGTATGCGATCTTCTCCGTCGATACAGAAGAGGAACCGCCCAGGGTGGATCCAAGAACTGCTGTAGGTGTTGATGTAGGTCTGAAGAATGCTGTGACGCTCTCGACTGGCGAGACGTTCAGCTATCCGAGGTACCTCATACAGATGGAAAAGAAGCTAGCAGCAGCACAACGGAGACTCTCCAGGAAGATCAAGGGCTCGAAGAACTGGATCAAGCAGAAGCTCAAGGTTGCCAGGATCCACAGAAAGATCAGGAATCTCAGAGACGAGTTCCTGCATCAGATCTCGAAGAAGATTGTAGACAAAGCGGATCTCATAGTGTTTGAGAACCTGAACATCAAGAGCATGGTCAGGAACCACAACCTCGCGAAACACATCTTAGATCACTCCTGGGGTCGATTGATTCAATACGCAACTTACAAGGCTGCAAGGGCTGGTAAGTCTGTTGAGCTGGTCGATTCCAGGTATAAGTGGCTACTTATAGTAGCCACTGCTTCTACGTCAGTAGAAGCACGTCACAGAGATGTTCAGGTTGTGGTACCATCGTACCGAAAACACTGAAGGATCGAGTCCACGAATGCCCGAAATGCGGGCTCAAGCTGGACAGAGATCATAACGCTGCATTGAACATAATCACCCTCGGACTGAGGGGTAGAGCCTGTGGAGAAGCGGCTACTGAAGTAGCCGCTGCTTCTACTTTAGTAGAAGCATACTGGATGAAACAGATCGATGAGGCAGGAAGCTCCGGCCTTCAGGCCGGAGAGGAAGTCACTTATATGAAGTGACGCAAAGGACAGTGGGTTCCGCCATCCAAATGCTGAAACACTGCCATCCAGCAGCGTGAGCCAGCGGCGAATATCGCGATGTTCGACCCCTGAAATAGAGCATTTGAAATAATTTATCGTTCTGTTTTGTCAATCTACTATTTAAACACACCATAAACTGAACAAATAGCATTATTTTTAATTTATATCTTTAGGGTAACAAATTAATATTATGATTCCGCCAGAGAGCACAAACGAAGGAGGGATTTATAACTTGGCGACGAATAAGCCGCTGGACTCCACCATCAAGGTGCTCGACACCACTGCGAATCCGGCCCCACTCGGGCTCATGGGCTTCGGCATGACCACAGTACTCCTGAACCTGCACAACGCGGGTTACTTCGAGCTCAGCGCAATGATACTGGCCATGGGTATCTTCTATGGAGGCATAGCACAGATAATAGCCGGGATCATGGAGTGGAAGAAGGGGAACACATTCGGAACCACAGCCTTCACCTCTTACGGCCTCTTCTGGCTCACGCTGGTCGGCCTGATACTCATGCCCGGCATGAATCTCGGAGAGAAGGCATCTCTTCCCGCAATGACCGCATACCTCTTCATGTGGGGGCTGTTCACAGCAGTGATGTTCTTCGGGACGCTGAGAGCGAACAGGGCCCTGCAGTTCGTCTTCCTCTCGCTGGCGATCCTGTTCTTCCTGCTCGCGGCCAGAGATGCAACAGGCAGCGCTGCTATAGGGACGCTGGCCGGCTACGAGGGAATCATCTGCGGCCTCTCCGCGATATACACAGCCCTGGCTCAGGTTCTGAACGAGGCTCACGGAAGGGTCATACTCCCGCTCGGACAGGTGAAGTGATCACGCTGTCCTCTTTTTTGACTGTACACTATGACGATCACTGTAGCATTCGATAAACAATTATTTATTAGATCGTATTGATGCATTCGCTTTCCGGGAATGATGGTCAACATCTGGATCAGCCGAACCAGCCAGATTTATATACATATAGCTATATAACATTATAAACATGCCGACCACGATCCAGGTGCAGGACGATGTATACAGGATGCTGAAACTCCTGAAAAGGGAGATAGATGCAGAATCTTATAACGAGGTGCTCAAATATCTGTTCAGGAAGGCCAAGAGAATGGACGAATCCGAGTTCGGAAGCATGCCAGGAATAGAGCCGTTCCAGAGGGAGGAGATTGATCGTTTTGATTGATTCCTGGGCGTGGGTGGAGTTCTTCGCCGGCACCCCGAAAGGAGAGCTGGTCAGGAGCTACGTGATGAATGAGGACCAAGAGATAATCATAAGCAGCATCAACCTGGCTGAGATATACCGCATCGCGCTCGACCGGTTTGGTGAGGCCGCAGCAGAGAAGCGACGCAGGGCCATGACCTCAAGGTGCTACCTGATTCCTGTTGATGAAGAGATCGCTATCATGGGCGCCAGATTTAGACATGAGCGGGACTGGGGCCTTGGTGATGCGCTGATTTATGCCACTGCGATTCGGGAGGGGGCAAGGGTCCTGACCGGAGAACCTCACTTCAAAGGGCTGAACGATGTGATATTCATAGGAGATTAGGCTGCAGGATTTGAAGGCGAAAGAAATAATCAGACGATGATGATATAGAGCAGCAGGGCGTAAACTCCCCTCCCCGGAGAGGAGGTCACGCATGCACAGTGTGGGAATCTTGATATATCGATCTGCGGAATGTGCTCTTGGAGGGGTTCCGATCAAAGAGGAGATATGGATTGAGAAGTACAGGCCCACAAGCCTGGATGAGATCGTGGGCCAGCCTGAGATAGTCAGGCGCCTCAAGTCATACGTGGCCACGAGAAACCTGCCCCATCTCCTCTTCTCAGGGCCACCGGGTGTCGGAAAGACTGCAGCCGCGATCAGCATAGTGCGAGAGATATTCGGCGAGAGCTGGAGGGATAACTTCATCGAGCTCAATGCATCTGACGAGCGCGGCATAGATGTCGTTCGCACAAAGGTCAAGGACTTCGCCCGGATGGCGCCGCTGGGAGGGGCTGAGTTCAAGGTTATATTTCTGGATGAGGCGGACGCGCTGACAAGCGATGCTCAATCTGCTCTCAGGAGAACCATGGAGAGGTACAGCGCGACCTGCAGGTTCATACTCTCCTGCAACTACTCTTCGAAGATCATAGAGCCGATACAGTCGAGGTGTGCGGTTTACCGGTTCAGGGCTCTGACTCCAGAGGCCATCGAGAAGAGGATACGGTACATCGCGGAGCAGGAGGGCGTTGAGGTGACAGAAGACGGCATCGCGGCCATAAACTACGTCGCAAGGGGAGACATGCGGAAGGCGATAAACGCGCTCCAGGCCGCGGCTCTGATAAGCGACAGGGTGGATATGAACACAATCTACCAGATAACATCAATGGCGAGGCCGGAGCAGATCAGGAATCTGATAAAAATGGCGATGTCCGGGGATTTTGCAGGCGCGAGAAACGAGCTCGACGATCTTCTCCTCGTACAGGGGCTCTCAGGCCAGGATGTGGTGGTGCAGATCCATCGCGAGATGCTCGACCTGGATGTGCCTGATGCGGATAAGGCCAGGATGATCAACCGGATAGGAGAGATAGACTTCAGGATCACAGAGGGGGCGAACGAGAGGATTCAGCTCGAGGCCCTTATCGCCTACATGGCCCTCACAGGGCTGTCAAAATCGACAGCCGCATGATCTCCAGGAATTCCACACAGAAATCGCGTTCTGAACATGACTTTATACGCCACGCGTCTCCACAGCGGGATCTCAAAAAACATATGACCTGCACAGATCGGTGTCTGCACAGGTCTCGCCGCGCACCGGATCTTCCCGGATCCTGTCCTCTCGTTTTCGGATGCTCCTCAGATCTTCTGTATCTCCTCAGGTGTTGCTATCTTGACGCCCCTGGCGCTCAGGGTTCTCCGTGCGGCCTCAATATCATCTACGCGCATTATCAGCATCGCCTTCTCCGATTTCGCGGTGACGAATGCATATGCGTAATCGATGTTGATGTTGTTCTCCCCCAGAGCGCTGACAATCTCATATAGACCTCCGGGCGTATCACGCATCTCAACCGCCAGCACATCCGTCATCGAGACCGTGAACCCGGAGTTGCGCAGAACCTCATAACCCTTCTGCGGGTCGTCAACGACCATCCTTATAACACCAAAATCGCCGGCCTCTGCGATGGTCATCGCTCTTATGTTGACTCCAGCATCTGAAAGAGTCTTCGAGACCTTGGCCATCCTGCCGGGCCTGTTCTCCACAAAAAGTGATATCTGCTTTATCTCGCTCATCAAAACCACTCCCTTAGACCTTACGGGTATCTATGACCCTCTTTGCCTTTCCCTCCGAGCGCGGTATGACGCCCGGCTCCACCAGCTCAACCTCTGCAGATATGTTGAGAACATTCTTCAGCTCCTTGGATATCCTCCTGTTCAATGCCATGAGATCTCCTATTCTGTCGCTGAAGCCCCTGTCGGTGAGCTCGACCCTTACCTTCATAACGTCAAGCGCGCCCTCTCTGCTGACAATGATCTGGTAGTGCGGCCCGACCTCTGGTATGTTCATGAGCACGGATTCGATCTGGCTCGGGAAGACGTTTATGCCGCGGATGACCAGCATGTCATCCGTTCTCCCGAGAATTCTCATTATCCTCGGGTGTGTGCGACCGCACTCACATGGCTCGGATTCCTTGATAGTGAGATCCCCAATCCTGTATCTTATGAGAGGCATCGCCCACTTGTTCAGCGTGGTCACAACCAGCTCTCCTCTCTCCCCATCCTCGACCTGCTCCCCTGTCTTCGGGTCGATGATCTCTATGAGGAACATATCAGCCCAGACATGGATCCCGTTCTGGTGCTGGCACTCCGTGAAGAGCGGCCCGCTTATCTCGCTCGTCCCGTATATGTCGTAGGCCTTGATGCCTGTTGTCTCCTCTATTCTCTTCCTCGTCTCGAGAGACCATGGCTCTGCGCCGAAGATGCCTGCCCTGAGCTTTGTGTCCTCTCTGATGGAAATGCCCATCCTCTCAGCGACCTCTGCTATGTGCAGGAAGTACGATGGTGTGCATGCTATCGCTGTGCTCTCAAGGTCCTGCATGAGCTCGATCTGGCGCTCGGTGTTGCCGGTGCTTGTGGGAAGCACTGCGGCACCGATCCTCTCCGCCCCGTAGTGGAGACCGAGACCGCCTGTGAAGAGCCCGTAGCCATAGCCGACCTGGATTACATCGTTCCTGCCCAGCCCGATGGACGTCAGGGCTCTTGCGAGCGACTCCGTCCAGGTCTCGATGTCGCCCTTCGTGTATCCGACAACCGTCGGCTTGCCGGTTGTGCCGCTAGAGACGTGGTATCTCACGACCCAGTTCCTCGGAAGGCAGAACATTCCAGTCGGATATGTGTTTCTCAGATCGACCTTTCTTGTGAACGGAAGCTTTGTTATGTCATCAAGCTCCTTCACATCGTCAGGCGTGACGCCTGCCTCAGCGAAGCGCTGCCTGTAAAAGGACGAGTGATCGTAGACATATCTCGTTATGGCCTTCAGACGGTCAAGCTGGAGCGCTTTAAGATCCTCAGCTGGCATGCGCTCCATATGCGGATCCCAGTATCCAGACATCGGTATCTACCCGTGTGCTATGATGTGGCATCTATGATAAAAAAGAATCGATGAGCTGATAATCCGCGCTCTCATGTGTTTATCAGCATGTGAGGGAGTCTAGAAGTGTTATGCCAAAGAAGCTGGTTCCCGACAGGCTTCTCTGATTTGATCCAGTGATCGTAAGCAGGATCTGGAAGCAGCGGAAGTTTGTCAGCGTGGTATACAAATTGTTCATTATCGGGGCGCGTCTTCCCGGACCGAAGGCCGGGATATCAGCTGCCCCTCACAGGATGATCTCTATGTTCAGCTCCTCTGCGAGCTCCTTGTACCTGTTCCTTATGGTGACCTCTGTCACTCCAGCGACGTCAGCCACCTCTCTCTGAGTCCTTCTGTCGTTGCACAGTATAGAGGCTATGTATATGGCTGCCGCCGCGACACCGGTCGGGCCTCGTCCGGAGGTGAGCTCCTTCTCCGCGGCCTGCCGCAGGATCTCTATGCCCTTCGCCTGGACATCGCCCTTGAGGTTGAGACCTGAGCAGAATCTGGGTATGTAATCGATCGGGCTCGTCGGCATGAGCTTGAGCGAGAGCTCGCGCGAGACGAACCTGTAGGTCCTTCCGATCTCCTTCCTGCTTACCCTGGAGACCTCAGCGATCTCATCGAGCGTTCTCGGCACGTTGCACTGCCTGCACGCAGCATAGAGCGCAGCAGCCGCGACGCCCTCTATGCTCCTTCCGCGGATCAGGTTCTTCTCGACCGCTCTCCTGTAGATCACGGCAGCGGTCTCCCTCACGTTTCTGGAGAGGCCAAGGGCGGATGCCATCCTGTCGAGCTCTGAAAGGGCGAATGCGAGGTTGCGCTCTGTTGCGTTGCTGACCCTTATGCGCCTCTGCCACTTCCTCAGGCGGTAGAGCTGCGCGCGGTTCTTCGAGGATATGGTCTTACCGTAGGAGTCCCTGTTCCTCCAGTCGATCATCGTTGAGAGTCCCTTGTCATGGATCGTGTAGGTCATCGGGGCGCCGACCCTCGACCGCTTCATCCTCTGATCGTGATCGAAGGCCCTCCACTCAGGGCCCTGATCGATGAAGTTCTCGTCTATGACCAGGCCGCAATCAGAGCATACAAGCTCCGCTCTCTCATAGTCCCTGACCAGAGCACGACTTCCACACTCGGGACACTCTACAGTATACTTATCAAGCTCCTCTTCCTTCTCCTTCTCGCGCTGGAGCTTGATGCGCTCTTTTATCTTCTCCTGCTCTGTGCGCTCTATCTCTCTAATTCTCTCTATCTCTTCCACTTACCATCTCTCCTGGGAGATTCCACATAGAGCATGCTTCCGACGTGAACCGTCGCGTTGACTCCTCTGGCGGGTCTGACGATAACATACGGCCTCTCCAGAGGACCGAAGATATCAGAGACCTTACCGATCTTTGTGCTCTTTCGATCAACAACCACAGATCCGATCTTTGGAGGATCGGCTGCATCCCTGCGAACAATAAGTTTATTCTGAACCACATGGAGTGCTGTTCCCAGCCTCTTCAATAGTTCACCTCAGCAAGGATAGAGCATCACTAGTATATAAAGATTTCGAAAACCATTTATCCCATTAGGTCAACCTCCTGGCACCAGGAATGTTCGAAAGATTGTCTACGGTTCCGGATGCACAGGAGCTCATCGACAGGGCCTTCAGGCGCGGCTCTAAGGCTGTCAAGGCTGCGGGGAATGATGCAGCCTTTGTCGGCACGGCTGGAGGCGTCCTGGCCACCGCTCTATCATCAATCGTCAGGAGGTTTCCAACGTTCGAGAAGCTGCCTGAGTTCTACTACGATCTCGTGGATGCGGTGGTTGGCGTGGATCAGCTGCGCATATCGCTCTCAAGGGTGGGATGGGCCTCAAAGCAGATACAAAGAATAGCAAGAGACTACATGCGGGGCCCGAGGGGCGGTGAGGAGATGAGATCCGCTTTGGGGAGAATGGCGTCCGTCCTCAAATCGATCGATGAAGATCTCGTGTTTCTGAACGAGGCATCAGCGCGTCTGAGGGAGATCCCAGGCATAGATCCCTCACTCCCCACGATCATAATCGCCGGCTATCCGAATGTGGGGAAGTCAAGCTTTCTCGCAATGGTCACCAGGGCCAGGCCTGAGATCGCCAGCTATCCCTTCACAACCCAGGGCCTGATCGTCGGTCACATCACCAGGAATGATCAGAGGTATCAGATTGTGGATACACCAGGGCTTCTTGACAGGCCGCTTTCGGAGAGAAACGAGATCGAGAGGCAGGCGATCGCTGCCATGCGGCATCTCAAAGGTGTCGTGCTCTTCCTCATAGATCCAACAGGCCACTGCGGCTACCCGCTCGACTCCCAGCTCAGGCTTCTTGATGAGATACGGAGCTGGCTGGAGCTGCCAGTCGTC
This sequence comes from Methanothrix sp., assembly GCF_030055635.1. NCBI lineage: Archaea > Methanobacteriati > Methanobacteriota > Methanomicrobia > Methanotrichales > Methanotrichaceae > Methanothrix > Methanothrix sp. The sequence continues at coordinate 56,103 of NZ_JASFYM010000007.1, forward strand.
GTGGCGTACAACAAGTCAGACATACCATCTGAGCATAATCCAGCAGATGGCATCAGGATATCAACGCTCACAGGGGAGGGTGTGCAGGAGACGCTTGATATCTGTCTGTCTATGATGAGCGAAGAGTCTCGCCTATAAACCTCACCAGTCCGGGTGAGACCTTCAGATCCTCTGAGAGGCTCTCTGCGATATCCTCAGGGCTCATACCCGAGCTCGTGAGCTCTGATATCCTCTGCAGATCCTGCTCATCTATTACCAGGTACTCGCTCAGATCCTTCCTGTGGCCCCATACATCTCCTTCTATCAGTGAGATCCCGTGGATCTGCAGAAACATCTTGCCGGCCTGTGAGAGCGTTCGATAGTAAGATGCAGGCACCTGTATCGCCTTGAGCTGGGGGCACCTCTGGAGAAGCCTGAAGATGTCCGCATTCGATGCCCTGAACGCAAGGTGCACGAACAGCTCATCCCTGTTCAGCCGTTCTATCTCGCTCTTTGAGCTTACCACTCTTATCCTCAATGTGGCTCACCCGGGTTGCATTTGCCATCCCATCATCCATTCCTGGATATAAATTTGGTGATCGAAGCAATATTGCTTTTCTCGAGCAAAAACCTGCTCTCAAGGCAGCTTCTCGGTCCAGACTCACCAGGTCTTGCACTCGCACCATTGAGCTCAGATGCATGCGCTCCTGTGATATTCATGGGCATTACCAGATGTTTGGTCCCGAAAGTCCTGACTCCATATGCACAATCGTCATGGGGTCCCGGGCTCGTACCATGGAGTTTCGTCTGAGCCTGTGGTATTCCGTTGCATTGCTCCCAGAACGCAGTGCTGTGTTGGATAACCTCCCGGGATAACGTCTCCAGATATCGATTCCAATCTATTCTCCATGCATTCCTGAAATCGTCTTCCGCTTGAGGATTTTCATGACTTATCCAACACAACAGAACGCACCTATTCCCGTAGCCTCTTTAGTTATTCGAGTCCACGACAATCATCATGTTCGTTGTTATAGCTGAGCTCAGATCAGCCGGTATTCATGTGATGCCGGTGAACATCGAATCCAGACCGGCTGTTCTGTGACCCGGCTTTCAGCGGTCCATCCGTTCCACTCAGCATGTCTGCTCTGGCACACAGACAATAAAGAGGTCCACACTGCGCCATGGTTCCAAGCGCTGTGCCTGCTGAGAATTGAGTTTTACGCCTCCGCCACCTCGTAGTCTGTGTCCATGGTGTCCTGGAGGCCATCTTTGGATATGTGGGAGACCATCCTCTCAGAGACGTCCTGATCTGAAAGTATCTCCTCGAACCTCTTCAGGTATCCATCTCTCTCAGAAGCCCTCTGGCTCTCGAATATGTTCTTGTACTCGCTCACGGTGGATGGAGCCACATGAAGGATCTCGCTCATCTCCTTCACAGACTTTCCCTCCTCCCAGAGCTTTATGAAGAGCTCCCTGTCGAAGGGCGGCTTGAGGTCTGAATCGCGGAAGAGGTGTAGCTTTATCCGCGCCCTGCTCACAGTCTTGTTGAGCGCACGGTCTCCCAGCTGCTCTGCGATCTCAGTATCGCTGAGACCTTTGTAAAACAGTCTTACAACAGTCGCGAGCTGTTTTGGCGTGAGCTTTGTCTGTATATTGTATGCCTTAATCATCTCAGAGACGACGCCAAGAAGGGCCTGCTCGATCTCAGAAGTGCTTCTCAAGGTACCATGCTTTTTTGCAGGCTTCTCGACGACCTTGGTCGTGGGGGCGATCTTCAGGACGAGCTCTCTTAAATGATCGGTCTTGCCGCTCAATTAATCACCCATCGTGAAACTCCTCTGTTTATAGTATAAAGAGATTTCCATTGTATTATTGTTTATGATTGGATGCAGACAGTTCAAATCCAGCGCGCAGAAGTCCCAGACTGGGAGGAGCGGGCATCTGTGCATATACCGATCGTGATTACAGAAAAATAAATATGCACCGCCCCCCTCTCTGCCTTCTTGCAGATGGAGGCAGGCAGCTCAGACTATCCGCTCTCCCGCACCCGGTCCCCACATCGCGTTGTATATCTCCTCGACCTTGAAGAGGACCGCAGCCTTCGCCGGCAGCTTTGGATTCACTCCATGAACCCACTTGACCATATCCTCGTAGATCGGCCCCGACCTGTGGACCTCAACAGATCCCTTTATCTGGAACGACTTCTTTGTCTCAGAGTTGTAGCAGACGATTGACATCTTCGGGTTTTCCTTGAGGTTCGCCGCGGTCTTGTTGAAGAAGTTGTCCGCGATCAGGAGCCTCTCGTCATCGAGTATCTTGAGGAGGCCTATGAAAACAACGTTTGGAACCCCATTTTTGCTGGCGGTAGCTATTGGCACAGGCTTCTGCTTCTCCAGGGTCTGCTTCACGTCCTCTGGCATTCTTGCCATTCAGATCACCATGTTAATCGGAAGAGGGCAACATATTTATTTTTTCCCTGGAGAGGGGCTGGTGCAGTGCTGCGAATGCGAGAGGCCATCACATCCCTGACCGGGTCGTGGGCCCGAATAGCTGAACGGCTCTCCTGGGAGCGACAGCCTGCAGGCAGGATATCCCCTGAATGTGAGAGATTGGGAGCGATGGATTTCCATGACACAGGTATGCAACCAGGCGACCCGGAAGCCGGGTCATGTCTGATTCTCACGGAATCTGCTGAGGAGGCTCTCGTAGAAGGTCCTCTCCTCGCCCTCTGTCGTCCTGACGAGCCGGTCGAGTATCAGCTCCGGCGTGGATCTGGCAAGATGGTTGTACCTTGGGCTCCGGCTGAGTATGAGGTTGTTGTTCTCATCCAAACCTTCTGCCTCTATCCCGTCCACCCTGACAGCTGTCATTGAGAATCTGCGTATCTCATCTGCAAGATGGCTCACAAAAAGCGCTATAGAGCCGTTCTCATGGATCATATCAAGTATCGATGCGATTATCCTGGCGGACGCCCCGGGCTCTGTTATCGCCTCCATCTCGTCCGCGAGCACGAGCTTTCGTTTCTCGGTGGCGACTGCAGAGAGCTTTCTCATCGTGCTCTCGAACGCTCCTGCGCTGAGGGTGCCGCTGCTCTTCGCAAAGAAGTAAAGCTCCTCGAAGATCGATATCCTGCACTCGCTCGCGGGAACCGGAAGGCCCATGTGTGCGAGTATCGCTATCTGTGCGATGAGCTCCAGCAGCGATGTCTTGCCGCCGGAGTTCACCCCGCTCAGTATCGCAGCCCTCTCTCCATACTCCGGGATCCCGCCTGCTCCCAGGCTGTAGCTCACAGGCTCCGGATTCTCGATGAAGAGATGCCTGCCATCGCGGAATCCTATCCCCGGAGCGTCGATGAGCTCAGGCATCGTGAGATCGAACGATATAGCGAAGCTCCCGATGGCGTAGAGGAAATCGAGCCGCATAAGTCTTTTCACGAGATCCGCTGCGATACCATCCATGCTCGCCAGCGATCTGGCGATCTCTCTCCTCCTGCCCAGCGCCTCTTCCTCCCGTTTTCTTCTCAGCTCAAGCTCGAGCTGGCGCAGCGCCCTGTGGTTGATCTCGATGGGGTACTTTATCTCCTGGGGTATGATCTCCTCAAGCCATGCGGCCTCGCCGCCTTTCAGGCTCAGATCCGCGGCGATCCTCGCCCTTGCATCGGATATCACGGATTTGAAGATGCCCTGCATCTGCATCTCAAACACATCTCTGATCAGATCTCCGCGCCCCAGCGCCCTGAGAAGATCCGGCCCGCCGAGGGTCACGGAGCTCGCCTCTATGCGCTCGCGTAGCTCGATGTTCGCCCGGGCGAGCGCAGAGTCGATCGCTGAAGGCAGTCTTCTGAGAACATCATCGATGCGTGATATGCCGGATGAATCTGTTTCATTGAACAGCCGCCTGAGCGCCTCCCTGAGCTTATCCAGTTTCTCAAACTGCTCAATGCCCCTATCCTCAAGCATCGCTGCGAGCTCCATGGCAGCCTCCAGGGAATCCCTGTTCTCTGTGTAGAAGCTCAGGACAGCCTCGGGGGCGATGTACCAGATGTCAAGCCGCTCTGCGACCTCCACTCCGGGAAGGGGTGCACCGGGATCGCCAAGAACGATCACATGATTATAGCTGCTGGCTGTATCACGCATCTCCGCCGGACTCTCTGCCAGATGAATGTCGAGGAAACGATCGAAGCCCATCGATCTTGCCCTGGCGAGTTCCTCAGGGGATCTTGCGACGATAGCCCTTCCTTTTATCCTCTGCGCCTCCCTCCGCCTGAGCGGCTTTATCCTGCGCAGGAGATCCCTTACGTCGCCGAGCCTCCTGCGGAGATCCAGAGCGCGCATCGAGATCGAGCGCATCTCATTTATGAGCTCCGTGGATCCGGACGGGAAAAGAGTGGCTATCCTCATCTTGGCATAGATAGTGTTCGCGTGCTCTGCCAATCTGTTCAGGACTGCTCTGTATATTCTCTCAGCCTCATCGGTGGCCAGGAAGGATTCGGGAGAGGCGCGGTATCGCAGGCCTCTGGCTGCTCTGACCGTGGCTATGGCCTGGCGCTCGCCGATCGCCGCTCTCAGATCCTCCATATCCTCATCTGCGATCGCCCTGAGGGCCATCTCCTCGCTCCCGAAATGTGAGACAAGACGCTCCCTCAGGCGCGGCCCCACCCCGGGAATATCCTGCAGTCTCACACCCTGGAGTGGTGTGCTTTCTATATATGAACGTCCTCATATTGATCTGGGAGCAGGAGAAGGTTGGGATAATGAGCAGTCCTGGCATGCCAGGGATCGTCGTGGCAGGATTCGGCTCTGGCGCTGATCTTGTGCGCCGCGTGGCCCGTAGCATGGCGTGTGGCTCTGGGGATGTGATACGCATCGATCAAAGCTCCTGCGCTGTCTCCATTATTGAGCCAGGTGTTGAGAGGCATGCATCGCAGACGCTGAGCTCCGTAGAGCTGCCAGAGCTTCTGGGCGGCTCAGCTGTTGTTTTCATGATATCCGATGGCAGGGAATGGATGCGCACGTCGCGCCTTGCTGCCAGGATTGCGGAAGCGGGTGATGTCGCGGTCATGGTTTTTCTGGTTGCTGATGCAGAGGGCGATGGTCAAATGCACATGCCTGAAGATCGGCGCCTCCACCACTCCAGCCATGAATGGATCTCAGAAAGGAGCTCTGCGGTGGTAGTTGACGTCTCCTCAGAGTCTGATGCCGATCTGCGCCTCGGGAAGATGATCGCATGCATCTCGAACATGCTGCTCGAACCATCCGTCATCAATTTGGACCTCGCGGATCTCAGGACGGTGATGCGTTGCGGCACAGAGGCATGCATCATCTCCGGAACAGGCAGATCTCCGGAGAGCGCCCTGCGGGATGCCCTCGATAAATCGCTGAGCCTGATGGATATGAGCCGGGCGAGAGGCTGTCTACTGCACATAACAGGTGGTTCTGCTCTCACGCTGAGGGATGCGAACCACATAGCGGAGAGCATGACGGTAGCTCTTGATCCAAGGGCGAATGTGATATGGGGGATGAGGGTCAGGGATGATCTGGAGATTATAGAGATCACGGCGGTGCTCACAGGGAAAAATATAATGCGGAGTTCCAGAGGAACAGATATGAATCTGGAGGATCTGAGGGGCGGATGGGGAGATGGAGCAGATAAAGAATAAACTGCAGGAGCAGCGCTGCGGAGATCCACCTCTCAGGCCGAACCGGATCGTTCACACGGGCATGAGACTGAAATATGGTGAGGGGATATGACAGAAGAGCTCGGCGCGCTGGCAGTTTCGCTGATCCTGATAGCGGCTCTGATCTACAGCATAAAGCTCTACATGGAGGTCTGAGCCCGCAGGGATCTGACCCGCTCCCTTACTGGAGCGAGTATCTCTATCATGTACTCAGCGCAGGCCTTCTTCAGATCCATAGGATGGAGAGAGCCGCTCACGAATGATTCCTCGAGCGCTCTGTAGCTCTCGAATGTGACATCTCCTCCGAACTTAGCCGGTCGCCGCACGGTGACCGAATCTACCCTCGGAAATATGTGATACCTGAATATCTCTGTGATCGGATTGTTCTCTGTCACCTTTGCCGGGCAGTATGCGGCCATGATCTTTTTCTCTATCTCATCGGCAGGTTCATCGACAGCTATGTTGTTTCCCTTTGAGGATGACATCTTCTTCCCGTCCAGCCCCGGGATAAGGGGTGTGTGGATGCACACCGGCGCAGGGAACCCCAGCTTCGGCAGCTCCTCCCTTGCGAGCATGTGTATCTTTCTCTGATCCATGCCGCCAACTGCGACATCTATCTTCAGATCGGCTATGTCCACAGCCTGCATCAGCGGATATATCATCTGGGAGACCATGGGATTCTCAGCGCTCCTCGATACCTCGTCCATGCTTCTCCTCGCCCTGTTCAGTGTCGTGTTCCTAGCCATCTGGAGGACCTTTATCACATACTCAGGTCTAAGCTGATACTCGGTTCCGTAGACGAACTCGGTTCTTTCCGGGTTTAGTCCCAGAGCGATGAAGCACTCCTTGTTGTAATCAGCGATCCTCCTCACCTCCTCCAGCGATCCCTTCTCGTTGAGGTAGGCGTGAAGATCCGCCAGGAGGACGACCACATCGAATCCCGCCCTCTGCATATCAAGAAGCTTGTTCGCGGTGAGCATGTGGCCCAGATGTATGTTCCCGCTCGTCTCGTAGCCGACATACGCCCTCGGATGCTCCCTGGCGTCAAGCATCTCCCTAAGCTCCTCCAGCGTCACAACCTCTTCCGTGTTCCTTATCACCAGCTCCAGCCGATCCAATGAACTTCACCACCGAGCCGGTGGAAATCAACCCGTATAATGCTTTTGGTCCCCGGCTTGGAGAGCGGTTCACATCAATGGACGTCCTCCATATATTCATCATGAGGATGTGTATCATTGTGATCAGCAGCATGTGACCTGGAATTCATGAGGCAAAAGACCACCATTTCAGGTACAGCGATCCGGGCGAGCGACCTGAAACTTCAAAATGTACAGCATCTGCTGGGCAGCACTGGGGTTGCTCGAGCTTCTGTGGTGAGACAGACTGTTCAGTTAAAAGTCAAGCTCGAGCTCTTTGAATCGGAGATGTCTGCAAGGCCGGGCCGCTCTCCGTTGGGCACAAGTGTATATGTTGAATTGCCTGCGACAACGACAACACAACCATTCCCTGGTGTTGCGTTGTATCCGTGTGTGACGAGCAGAAACGCCAGATCCAGAGATGTCATGAGAGGATCATCATAGGAGGAAAGCAACTCCATGAGTCCGGTATCCACACAGCTCGCTGGAATCAGCAGCACCAGCATTGCAAGGGAAAGCACATTCATACACCTGTACATCTGTCTCACCGCTCTCTATGGGGCACTGGATGATATTTAAACCTCACAGAACATGAGATCAGTACTTCAGGATATTACAGATTGTACGTAAGTGATCTCTGCATTACTCGCAGCGAAATCGAGCTCGCCGATGAGCATGTCCCAATTTCACAAACCTTTTATACCATGCCTGGTGTTTAGCTTTTACGGAGGAAAAACAATGACCGGCGAACCGTTGGCAGTGGACTATTATATCCCGATTATTCTGTTTCTGGTGATGGGTGCCATCGTGCCTATTGTTGCTCTAGCTGCCGTTAAGATCATTTCTCCTCTGAGACCTAACCGGCGTAAGGCGTCAGTGTACGAGGGCGGACTCAAACCGGTCCGCGACCCGAAGATCCGGTTTAATGTTCAGTATTATTTGTTTGCCATCGTCTTCGTGATCTTCGATGTCGAGGTTCTTTTCTTGTATCCATGGATTTACGTCTACGCTTCTGAGTTCATGAAGAGGTTCATGATCTTCGGCTTCATCAACATGGCAGTGATCGAGATGGTGCTTTTCATCGCGGTACTGGTCGTCGGACTGCTGTATGCGATAAAGAAGGAGGCGTTGCGTTGGGTATAAGCGATGTAATACCTGTACCCGTGGCCATCGACGAGGAGATCGAGAAGTGGACGATCTGGGGCCGGCCGGTGGCGGACGTCTGGTTCACCACCACCGAGAAGATACACCAGATCATCCAGATGGGTCCTATAAAGAACATCCTCAACTGGGGCCGCAAGAACTCGCTCTGGTTCCTGATGCAGCCGATGGGCTGCTGTGGCGTGGAGATGCTCGTCTTCGGCTGCCCGCACTATGATTGCGATCGGTTCGGGATCATTCCCAGAGCCACCCCGAGGCAGGCCGACGTGATGATCATCAGCGGCTACATCACGAGAAAGTATCTCCCCGCAATCAAGAACCTCTGGGAGCAGATGCTCGAGCCCAAGTGGTGCATCGCTGTCGGAGAGTGCGCCATATCCGGAGGACCGTTCTACGATTCGTACAACATAATACAGAACACCAGCGACTTCTTCCCGATCGATGTGTACGTTCCTGGATGCCCGCCGAGGCCGGAGCAGTTCATAAAGGGCTTCGTGGAGCTTCAGGAGAAGATCAAGCAGCGCAAGGATAAACGAGGCTACTAGGAGGGAGGTCTCTGCTTACGGCTGGCGATGTATTGAGCGCGATCCAGTCGGCCTTTCCAGGATCGGTTCTTGAGTCGAGGGTCGAGTCTGATCGCCGCCTATGGATAACAGTCGATCCGAAAAAGCTCGTCGAGATAACACAGTTCCTGAGGGACAAGAAGGACTTCGATCACTACTCCGGTGCTGCCGGGGTCGACAGGATAAACGATAACCTCTTCGAGGTCGTGGAGATCCTGACGAGCCACGGGGCGCATCAGGTCGTCGTCCTGATGAAGGTAAAGATACCCAGGGACAAACCCTCGGTCAGATCCCTAACAGGTCTTTACTGGAATGCGAACTGGTACGAGCGCGAGATCTGGGAGATGTACGGCATCAACTTTGAGGGGCACCCGGAGCTCTATCCCCTGCTGCTGCCCGACGAGCTCGTCGGATACTGGCCCTGGAGGAAGGACTTCAAGGGATATCCGGATACGACAACAGGCGAGCGCGCGATAGAGCAGGTGGGCCCTGACGGCTACACAGAGTTCAAGATAATGCCCCACCCGGAGCTTATAAAGGCGGGCGTGGTGCCTGAGAGGCCGAAGTATCCGACGTTCAGGGAGCGGGAGGAGGCTGAGATAAAGTCCGACTCTGAGATGATCATGCACATGGGTCCACAGCATGCGATCGTCCCCGGGCCGTTCCTTCTCGATCTCCTCATCGAGGGCGAGAGGGTGAAGAAGGCGTTCCTCGATGTGGGATACATCCACAAGGGCATAGAGAAGATAATGGAGAACAGGACGTACCTGCAGGGTTTGGTTTACACAGACAGGATGTGCTACCTCGCATCGATAACAAACAACGAGGCGTACTGTGGAGCAGTTGAGAAGCTTCTCGGAATAACTCCTCCAGAGAGGGCACAGTACATCAGGGTGATACTCGCGGAGCTCTCAAGGATTCAGAGTCATCTTCTGGGAACAGGCGAGTTCCTGACGCTTCTCGGTGCTGCGACATACTCTCCATTCCAGTACATGATCATAGACAGGGAGGACATAGTGTATCTGATGGAGAGCGTCACCGGCGCCAGAATCACGCACACCTTCGTGAGGTTCGGAGGGGTCAGAAACGATCTGCCTGATGGATTCGCAGACAAGGCCCGCCCGATACTGAAGAGGATGAGGGAGAGGACGGAGGAGTACATGGATCTGCTCCACAGCGATCCGATATACACGAGAAGGATGCGCGGGATAGGCGTTCTCTCTCCTGGAGATGCGCGCAGGCTTGGCGTCTCCGGACCGCCGCTGAGGGCATCCGACACGCCGTATGATATGCGCAGGGAGGATCCGATTCTGGTCTACCCGGATCTGGACTTCAAGGTCGTGACGAGGAAAGCAGGAGATGCGGAGGCGAGGGTTGAGGTTCGCCTGGAGGAGATCCTGGAGAGCATCCACATCATAGAGCAGTGTCTTGACCAGATCCCGGAGGGGCCGATACAGGAGAAGCTCCCGAAGAAGATCAAGCCGGAGCCAGGAGAGGCATACTACAGGGTCGAGGATCCGCGCGGTGAGATGGGATTCTACGTCGTGAGCGATGGCTCTGAGAAGCCATACAGGGTGAAGGTCAGGGGTCCGGTGTACGCATACATGCAGGCGCTTCCGCCGCTTCTCGAGGGTGCCTACGTTGCTGATGTGGTCGCGATAGCAGGCAGCATGGACGCATGCACGAGCGAGGTGGACCGCTAAGGGGGATTCGAGTTGTATTTATCTACAATCATAGAGACCGTATCTGCCTGGGCTGCCCAGGAGCCGAAGATATATGCCCTGGCCATAGGCCTAATAGGGGCTGCCATAATATCCGCGGTCATCAACATCGGCGCCATGGCCGTGGTCTGGCTCGAGAGGAAGTTCCTGGGCGATCTGCAGGCGAGGTTCGGCCCCAACAGAGTTGGTAGCAGATGGGGTCTGCTGCAGCTGGGTGCTGATGCGATAAAGCTCTTCACAAAGGAGGACAGCATACCCAGAGGCGCGGACAAGCCTGTCTACGTCTGGGCGCCGATAATAGCGAGCATAACAACGATGCTTGTGGCAGCTGCAATACCCTTCGGCGCGCTGAGGATCGACGGGAAGGATTATCCTCTGGTCGTTGCGAACATGGACATCAGCGCGTTCTATGTTGAAGCTGCGCTCTCCATAATGACGATCGCGGTCTTCATGGCCGGGTTCAGCTCCAACAACAAGTACTCGATGCTTGGCGCCTTCAGAGGCATAGCCAGGATGATCGCCTACGAGGTTCCGATGGGCGTCTGCGTCATAGGGGTTGCTCTGATGGCCCACAGCCTCAACCTGGTCGAGATAGTTGAGAGCCAGACGCTCTGGTACGCATTCGCCCAGCCGCTCGGGTTCATAGTATTCACCATAGCTCTTGTGACCGATCTAGGCAGGATACCCTTCGATCAGAGCGAGGCAGAGGAGGAGATCATCGCTGGATACACAACAGAGTACGGCGGCATAAGATGGGGCCTGCTGTACTTCCAGGAGTACATCAACATGCTCCTCGGCTCGATACTCATGGTGCTGCTCTTCCTCGGCGGCTGGAAGGGCCCGAGCATACCTCTGATAACAGTGATCTCCCCGATGGTCTGGTTCCTCATGAAGGTCCTGATAGTGCTGCTCTTCCTGATCTGGGTCAGGGGCTCGCTGGTGAGGTTCAGAATCGATCAGGTCACAGATCTTGGATGGAAGTGGATGCTTCCGCTCTCGCTGGTAAACCTGGCGTGGGCAGCGTTTGTTGGCCTTTACTTCGCATGAGGTGATCCGGAATGGTGCTCAAGTCGTTGAAGTACACTCTGAAGACAGCGCTCACAACAACAGAGGTCACCAGGCTGTATCCAGAGGTCATGATGGAGCTGCCCGCCAACGAGAGGGGCATACACGAGCTCGACGCCACGACGTGCATAGGCTGCGGCTCCTGCGCCAGGATCTGCCCGAACAGCTGCATAGAGATGGTCCCATACAGATACGGCAACCCGCTGAAGAACAGGAAGATGCAGTTTCCGCAGATCGATTACGGCAGGTGCACGTTCTGCGGCCTTTGCGTCGATGAGTGTCCCGTCTCCTGCCTGAAGATGGGAAAGACCACAGAGATCGCGGGCTGGGATAGGAAGGACATAGTCTACGGGCCTGACAGGATCGCGGTGAAGAAGTTCTCCGAGAAGGAGGTCGCTGAGCTGGAGGCTGAGGCGAAGCGGCAGGCCGAGGAGAAGAAGAAGGCTGCTGCGGCAGCGGCAAAGGAGAAGGCCGCAAAGGCGAAGGGAAAGGAGAACAAGGCAAAGGCGAAGCTTGGCGAGGGTGGTGAGGCCTGATGGAGAAGGACTATCTGAAGTACATCAAGCATCTCTTCGAGCTGATTCTGCTTCTGATCGCTCTGGGAGTGATATTCGGAGCGCTTGCGTACATTGTGTACATCTCCCCGTGGAGCTGGAGGTTGCTGGATAGGATCTACGATATCAGGTTCCTCATAGAGCTCGGCGTCTTTGCGACGCTCTCTGTTCTGATCCTCGGTCTCGCGGTGCTCACGGTCTACTCCAGAAACATTGTGCACAGCGCCCTGTATCTGATAGGCAGCTTTGCTGGTGTTGCGGCCCTGTACATATCGCTGAACGCCCCCTTCCTGGGCGTCGCACAGGTTCTGGTATACATCGGCGCTGTGGGCGTGCTGATACTCTTCGCCGTGATGCTCACAAGACGCACGATAATGGAGGAGTCCCATGGTTAAAGTGAAGACTACGATACTGTTGGTGATCTTCCTGGCGGCACTGATCGCATCGATATCAGTGACACCATGGGAGTACGGAGAGATGAAGAAGCAGTACAGCTTCCAGCCGGCCAAGGAGGGTGTCAGAATGCCGGAAAGCGGCATCGGGGATGTAGGGGCGGAGCTGTTCACGATCTACATGTTTCCGTTTGAGCTGCTCTCCCTAGTCCTCCTGGCAGCCCTGATCGGAGCGATATACATAGCAAGAAAGGAGATGGCCTGAGGGAGGCAGAGAGATGAGAAGGAGGGAGAGATACGATCCCGCTTGAGTTATACATTATGCTTGCCGCTGTCATGTTCTCCATAGGTCTATATGGTCTGGCGACACAGAGAAACGGCGTCAAGCTGATGATGTGCGTTGAGCTCATGCTCAACAGCGCCAACATAAACCTGGTGGCCTTCTCAGCCTACCAGCCGAACGTGAGCGGCCAGGTTTTCGCTCTGTTCTCGATAGCTCTGGCCGCGGCTGAGGCCGGTATAGGGCTTGCCATACTGATAACACTGTACAGGCTGTACGGAACCATTGATCTGGACAACATAAACGCTCTGAGGTGGTGACGTTGTACGCCGATTACGCTTATCTGATCGTGGGGCTGCCGGTGCTGGCATTCATTCTCACGATCTTCTTCGGTTGGCATCTGCCGAGGGGCGGAGGATTTCTCACAGTGCTGGCGACCTTCATAGGGTTCCTAATATCCGCGGGAATATTCCTGGAGACGTTCCCTGAGAAGGTCGTCCATCAGTCGATGCACTGGTTTGCGACACTGAATGTGGGAATACTGATAGATCCTCTGGCAATTGTGATGCTGCTGATGGTCACATTTGTATGCACGCTGATACACACGTATGCTCTGGGGTACATGAACGGCGACCCGGGCATGGCGAGGTACTTCGCTGAGGCGGGTCTCTTCACGGCAGCCATGCTCGGCCTGGTTTACTCGGATAACCTGCTGCAGCTCTTCATATTCTGGGAGCTTGTGGGTCTGTGCTCGTATCTGCTGATCGGCTTCTGGTACAGGAAACCCTCTGCAGCATCTGCTGCAAAGAAGGCCTTCCTGACGACTAGAGTCGGCGACGTGATGTTCCTCGCCGGCATAATACTGCTGTACAACAACATGGCGAAGATAGGGCTTCCAGAGGGAACATACCTGCTCCAGTTCCCGGTGATATATGAGAACCTGACCAAGATCGACCCGACGCAGCTCACACTGGTATCGCTGCTGCTCCTCGGTGGCGCTGCAGGCAAGTCGGGCCAGTTCCCCCTGGATATCTGGCTTCCGGATGCGATGGAGGGCCCGACAACAGTCTCTGCGATGATCCACGCTGCCACAATGGTCACGGCCGGTGTCTACCTGGTCGCGAGGATGTTCCCGCTGTTCTACGCGGCTCCCTATGGCCTCCTCGCTGTGGCATACGTCGGAGGGTTCACAGCGCTCTACGCTGCGAGTATGGGTCTTGCAGCATTCGATATCAAGAGAGTTCTCGCGTTCTCGACGGTCAGCCAGCTGGGCTACATGATGCTGGCCCTTGGCGTTGGATCTGTCGTGGGCGCAGCAGCGGTCGGAGTCTCGATGTTCCATCTGATCGGCCACTCGTTCTTCAAGGCGCTCCTCTTCCTCTGCGCCGGATCTGTCATACACGCGGTAGCGACGAACGACCTGCGCGAGATGGGCGGCGTCGGGAGGTACATGAGGTGGACGGCCGGGACAATGGCCGTAGGCGGTCTTGCTCTCGCAGGGTTCCCCGGAACAACGGGATTCTTCTCGAAGGACGAGATCCTTGTCACAGCATGGGAGTATGGAGCTGCGACACATGACTACCTGCCTTACATCTTCGGCATAGTGGCAGCACTGCTCACAGCGTTCTACACTTTCAGGATGTGGTTCCTGACGTTCACAGGAGAGCCGCGCTCGGATTACCACAAGCACGAGTCTCCGTGGATCATGCTTGGCCCGCTTGTGATACTCGCGTTCTTCGCGCTCTTCTTCGGCATGCCTGCCCAGGAGGGCTTCTACGAGACGGTTGGCAACAACTTCGCCCACTACGGCGTGGACTTCGAGGAGCTCGCTCCGATCGGAGGGCATGTGGTGGAGCATGGAGGAGAGGAAGCGGTGCACGAGCCGTTCATAATCAAGATACTCCCGATACTGGTTGGGGTCGGCGGCATAATCCTGGCGCTGCTATTCTACTCTCCATGGAAGAAGCTCGATATCAGGAGGTTCGTTGGCGAGAAGGATCTGCTGAGAACCATACTGGTGAAGAGGTACTACCAGCATGAGATATTCACAGCATGGTTCGCTGAGACCGTGGTGTACGGGATATCATTGATAGCGAACATATTCGATATAAGGATCGTTGATGGAGTGCTGAACAAGATCAGCGAGACGACTCTTGGATTTGCCAATTCGATCAGAAGAGCGCAGACGGGAGTCATACAGAACTACATCACAGCACTGGTCTTCGGGATCGTGGTGCTTGTGATTGTGATCAAGCTGGCGATGGAGGTGGGCCTGTGATCTCAAACGCCATATCCATAATGATAGCTGTGCCTCTGATAGGCGCGGTTCTGGCGTTCCTGACCAGAAGCAGGGGGCAGGCCCGGCTGGTTGCCCTGATAGCCTCACTGGTTCCGCTGGCGCTGGCGCTTCAGATGTACACCGAGTTCGACAAGTCCTCGAAGCTGATGCAGTTCGTCGAGAGCTACGACTGGGTGCCATCGATAGGTGTCAGGTACACAGTCGGCGTCGACTGCATAAGCTTCCCGCTGGTGCTGCTCACGGCCATAGTCTCCGTGCTGGTTGTGATTTATGCATGGGGTGAGAACCACAGGCCCAACCAGTTCTTCGCGCTGCTCCTGCTCAACGAGGTTGGTGTTCTCGGAGTCTTCACGGCCCTGGACTTCTTCCTGTTCTACATATTCTGGGAGATCGTCCTGATACCGATGTTCTTCCTGATCGGCATCTGGGGCGGGCCGAGGAAGGACTACTCAGCGATCAAGTTCTTCATCTACACACACGTCGCGAGTCTGGTCATGCTGCTTGCGATCTTCGCGATGTACTTCACCTACAGGCTGCCTGACGGATCAAGAACGTTCGATATGCTGACGCTTCTCCAGGCGACCGCTGACAAGAGCATATTCCCGCCGAGCCTGATCAACGCGATATTCGCGGGTCTCCTCTTCGGCTTCCTGGTGAAGATGCCCGCGTTCCCGTTCCACACATGGCTTCCGGATGCACACGTCGAGGCTCCGACAGCCGGTTCGGTGGTTCTGGCAGCGCTGCTGCTCAAGATGGGCGGCTACGGTATATTCAGGGTCATACTGCCGATGCTTCCGCATGTCGACAAGGCGTTCGTCACTGTGATCGCTGTCATAGGCGTGCTGAGCATAATCTACGGAGCGTTCCTGGCTCTGGCGCAGAAGGACATCAAGAAGCTTGTAGCGTACTCATCGATCAGCCACATGGGCTTCGTCACCCTGGGCGCTGTGGCGTTCACCTGGCTCTCGATACAGGGAGCTATGTTCCAGCAGTTCTCCCATGGCATCATAACATGCGCCCTGTTCATGTCCGCGGGAACGATACAGCACTCGGTGGGCACCAGGATCATCTCAGAGCTCGGTGGACTGGCTGACAGGATGCCAAAGTTCGCATCGCTCATGCTTGCAGCATTCCTGGCGTCCCTGGGCCTCCCCGGGATGAGCGGGTTCGTCGCTGAGTTCATGGTCCTGACCGGGTCGTACCCAACGTTCCCGGTGTACACACTGCTGGTGGTCTTCACGAGCGTCGGTGTGACCGCGGGTTACCATCTCTGGGCGTGCCAGAAGGTGCTCTTCGGCCCGATACTGAAGAAGTACCTGGATATACACGATCCGCATGCCTACGAGCTGCTTGCCATGAGCGCGATCGTCTTCCTGACGCTGCTCTTCGGCCTGCAGCCTGCTCTGATCACGGACATGATGGGGACTGCGGCCAATCAGGTGATGGAGCCTGTTGTGACCCTCTCGCAGATGGGGGTGATCTGAGGTGGATCTTGGACACTACGCCCCGCTTGGGGCAGAGGCTTTGCTTACAGCGGTTTCACTGCTGGTCGTGCTTGTCGGTCTGTTCACCAAGGGAAGGAGCTCGCTACCCGGATACCTGAGCCTGGCGGCGCTCGTAGTGGCGATGTGGATGGTGCTCACAGCCGAGACCGGCACGGTCTTCTTCTACGATTCTCTGAGGGTCGATGGCTTCTCCCAGTTCTTCAAGGCCGTGTTCATACTGGTCTCGCTGCTCGTCGTCATCGCGTCGCTGACCCGCTACAACGGGCGTGTGGGGGGCGATGAGTACTTCGCCCTGCTTCTGATGGCGACCGTGGGCATGATGGTGGTTGCGAGCGCCATAGATCTGGTCTCGCTCTTCATAGGCTTCGAGCTCGCGAGCTTGTCCACGTACGCGATGGCCGGGTTCGATAAGACGAAGAAGAACCTGGAGGCTGCGATGAAGTACTTCCTGTACGGCGCGGCCTCGTCGGCGTTCATGCTCTTCGGCTTCTCGATGCTCTACGGCATGACAGGGAGCACGAAGATCGCGGATATCGCAGGTGCATCGCTGGCTCAGTTCAACCCGGCGATACTGCTCGCGCTGATCTTCGTGATCGTCGGGTTCGCGTTCAAGATGGCCCTGGTCCCGTTCCACATGTGGGCTCCCGATACATACGAGGGCGCGCCCGCGCTGGTCTCGGCGTTACTCGCAGCCGGTTCGAAGAAGATGGGGTTCGCTGCTGCGTTCAGGGTGATACTGATCGCGCTCCTGGCCCTGAAGCTCGAGTGGTACATGGCGTTCGCGATACTCGCGGCTGTGACGATGACCGTTGGGAACCTGGTCGCGTGCTGGCAGAACAACGTCAGGAGGATACTGGCGTACTCGAGCATCGCGCAGGCAGGGTACATCTCCATAGCATTCGTTGTGCTCGGAGTTGCATCCGAGGGCATGACGGGTCCGAACAACCTGCCACTCGACCAGTACGCGCTCGCCGGCGGTCTGCTTCTCGTCCTCGGACACGCGATCATGAAGACAGGAGCATTCATAAGCACGGCGCAGGTCGCATCGATCGCGAAGAACACCGAGGATCCGGACGATATCTCGAACTACGCTGGTCTCGGAAGAAGAGCGCCGGTAACAGCGTTCTGCATGACGATCTTCATGTTCGCGCTCGCAGGGATTCCACCGACGGCAGGCTACTTCGGCAAGTTCGTCGTCTTCGGGTCTGCGATATACGGCGGGCTGGTGTGGCTCGCGGTCCTCGCGATACTGAACAGCGCGCTATCGCTCTACTACTACCTGAGGATCATAAGCTACATGTACCTCAGGGAGCCTGCCGGGCCGAAGGTATCGGAGTCGAAGGGCTATGTCCTCTCGCTGCTCCTGGCCCTGATCGGGACATTCTGGATCGGCGTGCTACCGGACGGATTCTTCAACTGGGCGATGCAGGCGGCAGCTGCGCTGCTGCCATAGCGTCGCTTTGCTTTATTTTTAAGTTAGAACCAATGCGCGGTGCATTTTGTGGTTTTCATCAAGATGATGGCGAATCCATCTCCTGATACGACCCTCTCAATAAAGATATTCTGGGTGCTGGTAGCTAAAAATGGAGCGCTGGGAACGAATGCGCATCTTTAAAAGTAAAAGGGGATGATAGACCCATAAGGAGGCAATCCATTGGCGTCTATCAAGAGCTTGTTGTTCATCTGGATAAATATGGTTTTCGGAACGATTCTGGTTTTCAAATCAGATGTAACAAAGGTATGGAAGAGCATTAAACTGATAACGAGAAAGGGTTGATCATATGTGACCAGGTACAGGCCCGCGACAAAGATCGTGCTGAAGATCCTGGAATGCATAGACAGGAATCAGTCCAGGGGCCGCGCGATAAAGACGCACATCATCCAGTGCTCCAACCTCAAGGCGGCATCCGCGGACAGATATCTGGATATGCTCAGGGATGCCGGCTACATCCTGGAGAGGCATGAGCAGTGGGGGGAGAGGCAGATCACGGCTTATGAGCTCACTCCTCTTGGCAGAGAGAGGTACGAATGGTTCAGGAAGATAAATGCCGAGCTGTTCGAGCAGTCCGGCTGGGGTGATGAGTGATTTTATGCATGAGAGTCTGACTGATAGGGTTTACAGCCTTGCCGAGCTGCTTGAGGCTCGAAGGAGACGAATGCGTCTTATTCTCTTTATGTGCTTCATGATCTCGTCGATCGCAGTCGCTTTCAGTGTGTGGAGCTATCTGGTTCTCGCACACCAGAAGGGTCCGGTCGGTCAGCAGATGCTTCTCCCGGCTCTCGGAGCCCTGCTGGGAGCCGTGCTTCTCGCAGTGGGTCTGAGGAGATACATCCGTGTCAGGAGATGCGATAGGTCTCTGGATGAGCTTGAGAGGCTCGAGGAGACCGTTTACAGAGAGGTCTTCCGGGCCAGGTGATCAGGCAAGGTAAAAATCTCCTGCAGCCCTGTAGCTGGGACGCTGGCTCATCAGACGCATCCTTGTCCAGCCCTCTGTCCTCTCCTGCGCCCTGTAGAAGCACCTCTGGAGGCTGATCTCCCCGTAGAACCGCTCATCCTCCCTCATGGCTGCCAGGAGGCTCTCGGTGAAGACGCTCAGGCTGCCGAACCAGGCCTCGTTGCTCGCCTCGTTCTCCCTGCTCGATGCCAGCATCACCTGGCCCGGCATGATTATCTTCTCGAGGTTTGCGCTGCCGCAGGCGTCCACGATGATCACCAGGTTCTTCAGATCCTTTGTGTACCTGTAAATCTCATCAATATCTATGAAGCTGGAGGGATCACCATTAGCATCCTGCGGTATCAGGTAGTATCTCCCATACCTGGTCTCACCGTGGCCTGAGAAGTAGAAGACGATCTTCGAAGCGCCTTTCTTGCTCCTGAGCGCGCCGAGGCCTTTCTCGAGGATGTTCCCCTTCGTTGGCTTCGTATCGCTCCTGTCTGTGATCTCGATGACCTCGTAGCCGTAGGATTTCAGGAGTGTCGCGAATGCCTCGGCATCGTTAACGGATGCCCGTAGGGACGGCCTGTCCTGGTAGCTGTTGATGCCCACGACGACAGCGTATTTCCTCTCTGAATTTCTTTTATCGTACTTGTAGCTCTCAAAATCCGGAGCAATTTTCTGTTGTTCGATGCTGTTCGACGATCGCAGGTGGTTGAGAGAGGTGCTAACATGCGATCTCACAGCAACGCTCTTCATCTCCGGCGTATGTTCCTGGTCATCTGTGCCCGATAGGGCCATCAGATCCTCCTCTGTGCGCGAGCGCGAGACACCTGGCAGGCGTCTCTCCTCAGCAGATGTGTAAAGCGATCTGATGCTCTGGCTGCTCTTTTCATATGAGACAGAAGGGTTCTCCGCGGAGCTCTGATATTCTGCGCTCATCTGGTGGCCGACCCGTCTGTAGAAAGAGCTTCCCTGCCCAGTGTTTATGTAGGTGTACCTCGCGTTCGCGTCCTTAGCATATGGAAGCGCAGGAGGCTCGACATTCCTGGAGTAGAGGTAGCTGATGCTGGAGCCAATGGACGATCTGCTTTTAAGGATTGGATCTTCATTCGAGTACTGAGAGGCTATCTGCTCCAGAACCTCAAATGACCTGCTCCTCGATGGGACGTAGCTGTAATTGATCTCGCTGTAAGAGGACAGAGCGTTCAGCGCATCCCATGCCTGGTCGGATGGCACTCTTGGCGTTATGTCCGGCTTGCTTTCATCGCTGTATGCGTAAAGTTTTGAAAGGCCCTCGAGGCCTTGCACAGCAGGAGCTAGGATCAGCAGGATCATCACTGAGATCAACAGCAGAAGCTGCTTCAACCCAACCACCTGTCAGCATACCGGATGCATCACAGCAAGCCTGAATGTTTGCTTTATGAGCTTCTGATACTCACTCTATTTAAGGATTCTGTGAACTGAAGAGGCGCCTGCTCATTCCTAGTCAGTAACTAAATTAATTAACACAGATACTGATGCTCTGTTAGTAGGGGTGATTCTCAAACAGTTATAATGAATGTGATTTAAACATACCAACAAACTCAGGCCGAGGATGGTGTTTGCCCATGAGGAGGCAGATAGCTCTGATTCTGATAGCACTTGTTGCAGCGTCAGCCACTGCTCTGGCCTGGGACAACGTCAAGATCCTGGAGTTCAACAGCAGGCTTCTTGATGGGGAGAGAAAGAGCGCTGTGAGCCCCACGGATGGTGGTATGTTGCTTGAGGGATACACAGGCTTCGAGCTTGCTGATGAGGTGAGCCGTGGCCTCAGCGAGATCATCGCCCAGGCCCCATCCTTCGATGAGCCGCCGGTCTTCGACAGCGCCGCGCTTGAGAGGGAGTTCACGAAGAGCTTCGAGGCTCTGAGCTCGGAGGGGTTTGATGTGACCTTCACAGATCAGGATCTCAGACAGAAAGTGGTATCCTTGGAGAATGCTCTCATCGGGCTGCAGCAGCTCTCCTTCAGCGAACTTCCCGATCTTAGCAGCTCACAGGAATGGAAGAGAAGGTTCGGATCAGGCTACTCTGCTATCCTTTCTGGCAGTGGTCAGGCTGTAACACAGCGATCGTGATCGCGAGATCCCGGGACCTACAGGTTCATGCTCACCACGCGGGGTCATGCGTCTTGATGCCCGCGGAGGTCAGCCATGAGGAGATTTATCCTGCTGCATGCGCAGTGCATCAGTCATCCGAGGATGACGATCTCCAAAAGGTTATATAGTAATTTTCCGATATTTCTGCTCATCTGGAGGAAGTGTTCGGATCATCGCCGATAAAAGGGGGCTGCATCATAAAAGGTATGAGATCTGCTTATACGTGCGGCATCTCCGCTGGTGGCCATCTGTTCTCGCGGGATGCGCGACGGCCTGGCGCGCGCGCTCCGTCTCCATTGAGAAGATGCTCGAATCAGATAGCGCTGGTATCACTGATGGTCATAATCACATCGCTCAGCGCCAACGCCGGTGATCAAAGCCCGGTGCTATTCACAATGGGCGACAGCTCGATCGTGGACGAGTACATCAACAGGTCACGCGAGGCTCCGAGGGTTGTGACCGTGGAGCCCTCCAGCCCCTGGGAGTCCAGGAGGATATGGTTCGGGGAGGATGAAATCGGGAGAGAGGAGTACCTGGATATGATCGATCTGGTCTGGGGCATGTACCTCGAGGATCTGAACTACTCCACGTACCTCCTGGATGAGTACATCGCGAAGAACATCTCGGGAAGGGAGGCGATGACCGCGACCGTGAGCCTCTTCGTCTTCGCCTCGCAGACCGTGGAGATGCTCGCTCAGATCCAGCCGCCCCCAGATCTCGCGCACTACCACAACATAACACTCCAGGCGGTGCTGAACCTCGAGGGCTACCTCTGGAACATGGGGAGGTTCTACGAGACGAGCAGGCGCGTTTACGCGATGCAGGCGCACGATTCCTTCAACAAAAGCATGAGCCTCTACGACGAGGGTATGGAGATCAGGCGTGCGATCGCATGACTGAACAGCGCATATAAAAGATGGGGCGGAGCTTCTTGCTCCGCCCTTAAGACAACATGCCGCAACCTTCGCGATCACTCCCCTATCGCTCTTATAAGCCAGTTCACCTTCACGGTCTCATTATCAGGAGTCTTGAGCTCCGCGGGCAGGAGCTGGCCGTTCGCGACGAAGTACGAGTTGCCCGTGCCGTTGCCGAGCTCAGCGCCTATGAACATGTTTCCGCGATCGTAGAAGGTTACGTAGAAGTCGCCTGTGAGTTTGATCGGCGGAACCTCTATCGCCGCGACTACGGGTCTATCCGGCGACGCGAAGTAGTAGTTCTGCGTGTCTGCGAACTTGTAGAGGAGCTTTGTGCTGTTGTCGCGTACTTCAAGGAGGAAGTTGCCGTCCGGCGGGATTGTTTTGGTAGAGGTGTTGAACCCGCTCCATCCCAGGATCACGATGTATCTCAGCTGCCAGCCATCCCGAGGAGCCCTGAACCTCACGGCCTCGCCGATATTCACACCCGCAAACCCGAAGCTTAGGTAGGGCGTGTAGAGCGTGTAGTTCATCTCTGTTATGTTCTTCCCGCTATCGGATATCAGGATTGAGGGCCTTGGCGTGTTCTCAGAATGATCCGTCTGGGCGTCAGCACTATCCGGGCTGAAGAGCCTTGGGCTCTCAGCCAAGGCCTGGGCGCCGAACAGTAGGACGGCTGCCAGGCACAGAAGCACAGCTATCTTTGCTACGAACTGAGACATGTCCACAGCTCTCGGGATCGGGGTTAAAGAACTTTGCTAAAGACAGGTAAGTATCTCAAGTAATTACATGTGTTAATTAAGACAGATACGTAACTTCTCTTCGGTGTGCTATAAGTAAAACCTCATGCTAAATAGTTTTGACAGGTTCTGATCGGAGCTCTGTGGGATCCGGTCGGGGCTTGAGTAACCCATAAGGAGGCAAAAGGAATATGAAGAGATTGATAGCTGTGCTGGTGGTGCTGGTAGCCCTGATGGCGTCGGCGATGGCTTACCAGATAACACTGCCCAAGGACTGGGATAAGATCCCGGCGGGAACAGTCTACTGGAGTGGAGGATACGCGGCAAGCGGTGTGGTGGCTGAGGTAGGAAATCCAACATCCCTTAACCCAACATCCACATTGAGTTTCAACTCTAACCAGGGCGTATCAGGCACACTCACCAACACCCTGAAGACCTACACAACTGGAAAGGCAGAGGGTGTCAGCAGGCAGTATGTGTACCAGGACGGCAGCATGTGGGGCATCCAGAAGGCTCCCAACACAGTGACATACGATGCTCAGAACTACAAACCTGAGGTTCTCGCTGCTGCTGGGTTCACGCGCAGCCAGTATGCGGCATTCAGCGGAAATCTGGGAGGAGATCCTGGCAAACCCGCCAATCAAGGTGATGCGTTCTTCGGTGTTTACTTCCCGAACGAACCCAATGGAGGAGTAGCTGTTACTGCAGATGGTCTGACATTGAAGTCTGGCATTGACACAGCGGGCGCAGATGTGCCCACTAACTGGGCTGGAGTGAGGGTTGGTACACATAGCATAGCAACTGGGAGTACTAGCAGACTCTATGAGGCATTTGCAGGAACCGCGTCATCCGGATCGGCGATGAAGGTTAAGGTAGAGGGCGCTGATGGTGCAGTTACCACGCAGAACAGGGTCAGCGGCTACGGCGAGTTCTTCGGCGGGTTCACAGATGCATGGGTGCCAGTTGGCTACAACAACAGAATCGAGATCGAGTTCTCGTCTGAGAAATCATACTGGCCAGACTGGACATCAGGGTCGATTAAGAACGAGTACGAGTTCTGGCTAGTGTGAGCAGATCTATGATGTGGAGGCGCGCAAATGAGATCGGTGGTCGCTGTGCTGATCGTGCTGGCCGTCCTGAGCCTGCCGTCGACAGGCACCACCGACACCAGCGCCTTCACATCCACATATTTTAAGGCGATCAACGCGGACTCCAGCGCACTGAGGACTTTCTCAGAGAACATCATACGTACCCCGGATCTCAGTCTTCTGTCCAGAGGGCAGGTGACAGCGGAGATAAATGGCATCGGCGTCTCAGAGATATCACAGAATGCGCTCTGCTCTGCTGGAAAGTACGAGTACTACAGCGGGTTCGCATCGCTATCAAGCTCCGTATCAGGCACCGGAGTGCAGCAGGTGTACTCTGGCATGTCCTTCGAGGGCTTAACCGTTCTGACGAACCCTTCAGACGATTATTCTGCACAGACAAATGTAATGGCCAAAATCTTCGGCCTAGGAATGGGAAGTCTTAAAACAGATAGCATCAAGGACTGCAAGACCATATTCTTCATGCAGGGTGGGCATACCACAGAGGCTAGTGCCCTCTTCTGGCCTGTGATCGAGAAGGAGCAGAAACCACAAAACCACTATTCTGTAACCTTTGAGCCATACGCTGTGGAGCTGGAGCAGCCGGCAGATTATTTTGGACGTGATGTAAACCTGCAGTTCGGTCTCTCAGACAGCGGGATAGAGTTCTACGGATATGACTTCTATCAGGAGATCGAGATAGGCGGAACAAGCTGCATGTCTGGCATGCGTTACCTGAGGGACGTATGAGACGTACCGAAGTCTTAGGTATTTTAATTATAGCATCTGTGATAATGCCGGTTGCATCAGGGGATGTCAGCATCAGCATAGGATGCTACAACAATGAAGATGTACTTTCCATAGATATATCCGGAGAGAACTTCGGATACGGGGGAATGCTGATGCTGGAGCCTGACTTCATGTGGTACCAGAACGGCGGCTCCTCGACCTACCCTGAGAGCTGGTACAGCTTCAGCGCGAGCCTCAACGGCGAAAGCCTGGGCTCAGGTGCGCGCACGAACTCCGGTGGGTTCAAATGGAGCGCGGAGCTGGGTTCCGGCTGGATGGGGGATGATCGTGCCAATGCCTTTGAACTCTCCGCCAAGCACATGGTGAAGGATGGAGAGCTCGATACGTTCGCAAAAAGCCCCACAATCTCAACCACGGAGTCGATAAGCGCAGTGGATGCTGTTTATATGGAATCCATAGCTTCTGGCAGAGAGCAGTTCAGCCTGAAAGGTTATGGCAGGACGTCTGCTGACACCCGGGAGAGGTCAAAACCATCAACAGATCCCAGCCCGCAGGTCATCGACCCGCTTCCTGCGTACATAAAGCTGACAGGGCAGGTACAGTACCTGGAGGTCGGACCAATCCCCTCAACAACCAATCAAGTGGATCAGTTGTTGCCGGTGGGCAGCCAGTCGACTGGCACAAACAGCGAACAGCTTTCTGCAGCTGATCGAGGCTCAAACCCTGTTGTCACATCCTCAAGCACAGCATCTTCAGGTATCTCTCTTTCCGATATCAAGGGGTTCAGCCAGATGATCACAGTTTCCGGCAAAGGCACTGATGGGTATATAGACACCAAGATATACGTGGATAGCTCTGCGATATGGACTGCAGGTGTCAAGTCTGATGAAGAGAAATTCGTATTTGGAATGGGAACTGAGGGAACGTCTCTCAGCGGTACAAGCATGCTGAAGATGGAGGGTGCAGCGGCAAGTATACCCAAGCAGATCCTGCCTCCAGGATCTGTTGAGGTCAAGAAATCCCCCGTCCCATCAGGACCAGACTACTATGAGACTCTGGTAAACGAGAAGATCAACGAGTTCTACAGTGAATACCCCACAAGCAGCGGAATAAAACCACCAACTGCATATTATCAGATGGAAAACCAGGCATCTCTGCTCTCAATTCCAGCGACCAGCACAACAAACTCCGTGTCCGGGGGATCATCGGGCGATTATTTCCTGATGAACATGGGCTTCACCTCATTTATAGGTGGCGTGCTTTTTAGATGAGATGCGGGTTGAAGTCTAACCTCGTCGATATTCAGGGCTTGACTTTTTTTGCTTTTGCTGCTGTGTTGGATAACCTCCCGTGATGACGTCTCTAGATATCGATTCTGATCTATTATCCATGCATTCCTGAAATCGTCTTCTGCTTGCGTATTTCCATGACTTATCCAACACAGCAGCTTTTGCGCTTTTTCCACACGTTTTAGATAGACCATCGAGACTTTAATATGCCACCAAAAGTTATTTATTCTCCGCCATTATTAAAAATTTAATCCAAAGTCGCGATAGGTATCTGATGCACCAGTTTTGCGATGCCACTTATGATAACCTGGTGTGTCAGATCATTGATATCATGCATTGGAATCAAAACCTGGGTGGGATGGGTCTGGAGAGAGGGACACTTGCAGCTGCATTTCTGGTTGTTGCGGTCTCTGCTATCTGTCCCTCCGAAGCCAAGATGGGTTATGATATCATCGCATCTGTGGACTCCACCACCTGGGAGCTTCACCGCTCTATTCTGAACACAACCTTCTCCGATACCAGCTATGCATCCGGAACAGGAACGTTCCAGAAGTACAGCAGCATAGACGGCTTCGTGGGCGTGGAGGCCAAAGAGCGGTGGTCATCCAGCAACGGCACGCTGGGGTTCGCTGAGCAGCAGCTTCTGACCGCCCGTGAGGGGCCTGTTTACATCAAGATCAACGCGCAGGAGGTGACCATCCCCGACGAGGAGAAGCCCGAAGAGGAGGAAAAGCGGTTCGTAACCCGCAGCTCTGCAGAGATCACGGTGGACGAGTACTGGAGGGCCTTCTACGGGAATAACAAGAGGATATCCTATAAGGGGAAGGGTATCAGGGGCGCGGAGACGTTCAACAACAACGGGGACGTGGTCGCGACCAGGCTCGATTCATGGAAGCTGACCCGTGAGAGCGGATATCAGGCAGTCATCACCAGAACGATGATAGATTCATCCATCAAGCCAGGATCCCTCGATGTGGATCTGCGTCAGAACAGATCGACCCGGTTCAAGCTCGGCATGTCCTCCATCGGCGTCCTCAGCCACCTGGGGGTGATGCGTCAGGAGGACGAGCGGAAATACGGGCGCATCTCGAATAACCTCGCCATCTACGAGGACTACATGGGCCAGCACACGATAACCCTGAACATCACGATGGGCCAGAGCTTCAGGCAGCCAGACCTGACGAACATACCATGGCTCGAGTGCTGCTTCGGCGGCGATGTCGGGGGCGGGTCGGAGAGCTGGAGGCCGCCGCAGTGGGATGGAAGCAGGGCATCGAGCGATCGCATCTTCAGCGCTGAGCCCTGATACAACTGTTATTTTGGCTGCTCATCCATCGGATGGCTGAGCTGCGCAGCCTTGTATACACACAGCGCACGTTCTTCTAGCATGGGAATGTATTAATATACATCCTCCCAGACCTTCGTCACATGATAGAAATCACAGATGCGGCCGCGATGGTCATGAAGGAGCATCTCGTTCCGGGAAAGGTCGTGAGGATGTTTCTCGCAGCTATCGATGAGACGGGTGCGAACTACGGTCTTGCTGTTACAGATCCATCTGAGAATGATGTTCTCTTCGAGAGCAACGGGATAACGATACACATGAGCCCGGAGGATGCGGAGATACTGAGCGAGACGATAATCGACTTCATCGATGACCCTGAGATCGGGAGGGGCTTCATCATCTACGGTCCCGGCGAGGAGTCATGCGGATGCGGCCATCACGAGCATGATTACGGCTGCGGATGCCACTGATCTGTAACCTGACATGCAGGTGGTCTGATTGACAGCTCTCGTCACCGGAGGTGCTGGATTCATAGGCTCCAACCTGGTCGAGGAGCTTGTGAGAAGGGGCGAGGATGTCATCGTGCTTGACAACCTCCAGACTGGGAGCCTGAGGAACCTCGAGGGTCTCGATGTTGAGGTTGTGATGATGAGCTGCAATGACATCCCGCGGCTGGATGTCAACGCTGAGA
Organism: Methanothrix sp.; assembly: GCF_030055635.1. NCBI lineage: Archaea > Methanobacteriati > Methanobacteriota > Methanomicrobia > Methanotrichales > Methanotrichaceae > Methanothrix > Methanothrix sp. The sequence goes on from NZ_JASFYM010000007.1 coordinate 83,762, forward strand.
TGATATACCATCTGGGAATACCCTCATCCTCCCCGATGTACAAGGAGAACCCGTTTCTCGTGGGCGAGGCGCTGAACGGGTTCATCTCTGTGATGGAGCTGGCGCGAAGGTGCAGCGCCCGGGTCGTCTACGCGTCCACATCCTCCCTCTACAACGGGCTCGAGCCGCCCCACCGTGAGGACATGGAGATCAGGGTCACGGATTACTACACAGAGGCGAGGTTCGCGATGGAGCGGATCGCAGAGCTCTACAGAAGGCTCTTCAACGTCAGCTCCCTGGGGATGAGGTTCTTCTCCGTATATGGCCCTAGGGAGGAGTCGAAGGGGAAATACGCGAACATGATCACCCAGTTCCTGTGGGGCATGATGAGAAACGAGCCGCCTGTCATTTACGGAGACGGATCACAGACCAGGGATTTCATCTATGTAAAGGATGTGGTGAGAGCGCTCATCCTAGGGATGGAGTCTGATCACAATGGAGTCCTGAACGTCGGTACCGGCAGGGCCCACAGCTTCAATGATGTTATAAATACCCTGAGCAGGAAGCTCGGAGCTGAGGTAAAACCGAGGTACGTCGAGAACCCGATAAAAAACTACGTGCAGCACACGCTGGCGGACACAAGAGCTGCCATGGATATTCTCGGGTTCCGGGCGGAGCACGACCTGGAGAGCGGGATCGCCGAGCTGATAGGGTACTACAGAGCGTGATGGCCCCGGGCATATACAGATTTTGTTTGTGAGCCGCCTGGAGAGTGTTCTCTGATTTTGCAGAAATCGCAATGGCTTTTGAATTTCATCCTAAAAGGCGATCGTCCGTGAATATCGACCTCTGCTAAATCGCTCTGGATGCCGCCCGCCAGCCTGCGATGATGTGAAATGCCACGGTGACCATCCGGTCCATGAAAGCTATAGATAGGCCTGTTGATGCCGGAATTCCCTGTGTGGCGAGGAGCGCTGCCATGCCGCCCTCGACAAGACCCAGGCCGGATACGCTCACCGGTATGAGCGAGAGGGCGCTGACCAGCGGCAGCATAAGAAACAGCATCTGAAGCGATGGCTCTTGGCCCACCGAGCTCGCGAGGATGTGGACTCTCAGAGCGTGTGTGGCCCAGGCGATGACGGTCAGGAGAACGGATCTTGTCATGACGAACCTGATATCATTCACGGCGGTGAGGGAATCGAAGAAGAGGGCGAGCGGAGCAAGGCGATCCGAGCTTCTCAGCATTTCGGAGATCGCTCTTCTGCTGTGCAGGATCGCAGCTGAGGCCAGAGCCACGATCGCAAGCACCAGCGGGATTAAAACCACCTCCCCTCGCTCCCGGAAGAACAGAATAACTCCACAGGCTCCGAGCATGAACATAGTGAGGATATCAGAGAGCCTGTCCAGGACGATAGATGCGAGACCCCTGCTCATCTCGATTCTCTCTCTCACAAGAAGAGGCCGCGAGAGCTCCCCGATCCTCGCTGGTGTGATATCCGAGAGAATCATCCCGCCAGCGAATGCCTGGTATGCCGATTTCAGGGGTACATCCACGCCCATATCGTGAAGTATCATTCTCCATCTTGTTGATAGGATGAGAAACGTTATGGAGTATACGGAGACGGCCATGAGAACATACGCTGGTTTTGCCGAGAGGATCGTCCTCGCCACGTCTCCTGGGCCGAGCCTGTGGAGCAGGAATGCCACAAGCATCAGGCCGAATGCGAGCCGCAGGATCTCTTTGAATCTCATCACATCCTCTACGTATATCCGGTGTTTCAGGATTTCGTCAGGAGATGCACCCGCCTGATCAGCTTGCCCTCTGTGTAGAGTGAGATCTCCAGCCTGGATGTGTTACTAATCTCCTCAGAGCTGAGGTTCATCGACCAGATAGATTCTCCATCGAGCGCGAACTGGTGGCTGCTCAGAGTGCGCCCATCACCGGTGATATCCAGGCTGTAGCTGGTCTTACCAGCATGGTTAGCCACAACGACTCTCACATCTGAACTCTTGTATGATGGCACATCCCCCTTCTGGTCTGTGAGGTATAGTTCGACAGGCCTCTCCTCCTCCATGCTCAGAGCGATTGCGATCGCCATCACAAGAATCAGTATCGGAACTGTTCGTTTGACACCGATCCTGAGCTCTGCAAGATTCACATCATACGCGTTACCCTTTCCCCGTCTCCTTAATATGGAGACGACTGTGAAGACTGCAGTTGCAATAGTGAGAGAGATTAGGAGCCTTGAATTCCAGAGGCTCAGGCCCAGTGCATCAATACCCACTGCAATCAGGCACACCACAGCTACATTCAGCCCAATGCTCATCACCAGGCGCTCGATGGGATCGAGGTCATTATTACCGGGGAACAAAGCCACCGTGAGTGTGTAGCCGGGAAGGAGCAGGATAATCGGAAATGCAATCAATGGCACCCCAAGGCATGCGCCCGCGATTCCGATGGACAGCAGCGTAGATGTCAGAACCGCATCCCTTGGAATATCTTTCATACACACAGCTGACACCTCCTATCCCATGTAAATCCAGGCCTCTCCGTTATCGTATATCCTGGACGTCTTCCGCTCAAGCTTCTCGATCACATCTCCTTTCAATGGTTTCTTCTCTTTGAGCAGCCACTCACCAAATTCAGCATACCTCATCATTCTCTCCCGAACCAGAACAAAGTCAATGCCATCTGAGAAACTGTCGGGATCGAGCTTCTCGCGTACAGAGGTGCTTTTTCGCTCCAGCAGATCTATTGAGAGATCTGATGTGATATTCTCGAGCTGGAGAGAGGCGTATCCCACATATCTGTCTGTATGCAGCATTCCTTCTGCACTGTGATCCCTCAGATACCCAAGCGCCATGATCTCAGTCTCTGGATGGTATATGACATACGCCCTGGCATCATATCTGGGATCACCTGGTGGGAACTCCTGCCCCCAGAAAACGGTTGACGGAAACGCCACAACTAGGCTTAAAAGACATATCAGAGCCATGGCAGTGGCTCCTGCCTTCGAATCCATCCTCTGGACCATAGATACAATGCCATAAGCTCCGACCACCGCCAGCGATGGGTAGATGAACTCTATGAACCTGAGCGGGTCCTCAAAATAGTAAAGCTTCAGGATGCTTCCCAGAAATAGCACAGCCAAACCGCCAGACCATGCAAGGAATGGTATGCCCCTTGTATTCATAAAGCCCCTCAGGCCAACAACCGCGAGGATGATCATCATCAGGCCGTTCGCATAGAATTGCATCGGATAGCTCAGTGCGAAGAAGGATCTTCCGAGGAGAAAGTTCAGAGCAAAAGCTGCGCCGATTGCGATTAAGACAATCAATCCGTAATAAATAGGCGTAGAGAGGTGCTGAAGCCGATGTGCACGTGATCTGATGTGTATGATACTATCGTTTAAAAGGCTGAGTGATGCGTAGATCAAGATCATGATCACGACGATCGTAGCAGCAGGATCCAATGGGATCCTATCGGGAAGAATCTTGTCCACTGTGCTGACCACAAGTCTGTAAATGCTCGGCAGTCTCATGCTCCACCACAATAATGGAACGGCAAAGGCGGATAGCGACAGAACGAGAGCCCTGATGGCGTCTTGATGGTTTTTAGAAACGAACAGCAGATATGCAAGTGCGAATGAGTTGATCCAGACAACGAATATAATTGCTGTTAAATGATGCGTGAGCGCGAGAGAGCTTATGATTATTAGAGCAGCCGGAAGGTAGCGGGTGCTGCAAAAGGCTCTGTATGAGAGGTAGAAAGCGATCAGCGCCATGGGGATGCCGAGAGATTCAGTTGCAGCCTGGGATATCCAGTGTACGTATGCGGTACCAACCGAGAGAAGCAGTCCGGAGGCTATGGCGATCCTGCTGTCGAAGAAGTCCCTTGCGATTAGATAGAGGGAGAGAATGCCAGCTGCGCTGAACGCTGGGATTAAAAACTTCTGGAGGGTCATGGCTTCTGTGTGCATATACGTTGACGCGGCCGCGATCAGAGTGTGAAGCGCGGGCTGCTGGTCTGGATAGTATACGGGTGAGAGGAGTCCGCTCTTCATAATTTTGAGTATCATCGAGTACTCGAACCACGGGTCGCCCCATGTGAGATACTTGAAGCGAAACGCCAGCACCAGGGATGACTGAACGGTGCAGAGTGCGAGGCCAACCGGACTTTCTGTCAGCCAGGTACGGTATACCAGAATAGAATAGCAGGCTGCGAACAGTATCACAGCCACTATGTTAGTCCTGCTAAGGGCAAGCCCCAAGAGACCACATAGAAAAAGCATGATCTCAAGTTCATGATCGGTTCTCCTTAGATCTCCCATGCTCTCATCCTATCCCGTTTGATCGTTCAAATTTTTCAAGCATACTTGATAAAACTATTTTACTGACATTCACATCACCGTCAGCGCCAGCGTGATCATCCCCATGGATATGCAGAACCAGGAGAAGCTGACCTCCCTGGCGAATCTCATGAGCATGTCCATCGTCGCATACCCTGCGATGAACGATGATGTTAGCATTGCAGCTCCGGGCAGCGGCTGAATCGAGAGGGATCCTGTGAGGCACTCGAGCGCGATCGCGCCGAGCACAGCAGGCACGCTTATTATGAATGATATCAGCAGAGCCTCCTCCTGCTTCACCCCCCGCATCAGCAGAACTGTGAGTGTGGTGCCGGATCTCGACACCCCGGGAAGTATCGAGAAGCCCTGCGCCAGCCCGAGGAGGGCCATGTCCTTCGTTGTGATATCCTCCATGTTTCTGGTGGACGAGCCACGCAGCATGAGCATCAGCCCTGTGATTATGAGAAGAGATCCTATGAGCAGAGTCGCCTTTTCGCCGCCTGTGAAGCTTTCCCTGAATAGCATGTAAAGGGGCACGCCAGTCACCCCTGTGAAGAGCGTGGCGACGATCATGGTTCTCATGAGCTTTGATTCCATCATCATGAACTCACGCCTGAACCTTACGATCACGGCCAGCATCGTGCCTGTGTGCAGGAATATCGAGGATGAGAGCGCGTCAGAGGGGCTCATACCCAGCCAGTTCATCATCGCCAGCATCGTCTGGCCCTCGCTGCTCACAGGCAGCCATTCCGTGATACCCTGGAGCGCGCCCAGAAGCAGAGCCTGAAATGCATCCATTCCAGCACCGATCTGCTGCAGAGTATTTCACAGTTTTGGGGAAGATTTTTAATCGGGCTCTCTCTTTCACCACTGGTGATTCTCTGATTCCGGATCTGATCCTCGCAGCATCCGCGGTTCTCCTCACAACCGCATGCGGCCTGCCGTTTCTGCGGAGCTCAAGGGGTCGCGCTCTGACAAGGCTCTCGCTCTCGTTCACCCTTGGCTGTGTGCTCCTCATCATATCAGGAATCGCAGGGGGTCTTACCGGAATCGACCCCCTGATCCCGCAGACGTCTCTTCTCGTCATATGCCTCGCAGCGTGCGTCTACGGCTTCGCACACAGGAGCATGGATATCAAGCGGCTCGATCGCGATGATCTGATCGCAATCGGTATGGCAGCTCTGTATCTGGTCGTAGGCGTCATCTTCTTCAACCGCATATCGATGTGGATGGGAGGGGACGCGGTTGCGCACGCTGAGCTGATCCGAACGCTGCTCGACGGCGAGAAGCTCCCTGTGGGTCTCCCGCGTGTGGGAAGCTACTGGGAGTACTATCCCAAGGGGTTCCACCACTACGCCTATCCCTTTGCAAGGATGTTCTCCGTCGAAGATGTGATTCAGGTGCTGCCTGTGGTCATCACATCCGTAACGCCGCTCCTGATCTACTCGATTGTGAGGGAAACAAGAGCTGAGGCAGCGACGTATGCAACTCTCCTCGCGACGTTTCTGTTTCCGGCGCACTACAGCCATCTCATATGGGGAGGTTATCCGACGGCGACTGCGGAGATGCTTCTCGTCGCATCCGTTCTCTCCTGCATCGTCGAAATTCGAGCTCTGCCCGTGATGCTCCTGGGCGCGCTCCTTGCACACGCGCGTGTCCTCGCCATCTCCATCGCCGTTCTCTCCTCGTGGGCTGCGGCAGCGAACCTCCGGCGGTTCAGGAGGATTCACCAGCAGCTCCTGCTGATCACCACAGTGGCGATGCTGGCTCTTTATATCATGCTTCATCGTCCAGATTACCTGATATCCGTCTTCGGCGACAGGATCCAGGCGAGCGATTTCGTCGCCCGATGGTACCCATCGATACTTGCGCTTCTCGGTGGCATCATCGCATTCATGCGAGATGAACGGCTGGATCGGATGGCGCTTGCATGGGCCGGGGCTGTGATAGCTGTGGTCCTCCTGGCGGATTCAGGCCCGCTCAGCTTCATCGGCACTCCTGACAGGATTCTTTTGGAGCTGTACCTGCCGCTGAGCATTCTGGGCGCTCTGGCGCTCTCAAGGATGGACAGTGGCGATCTCGGACTCAGGCGGGCTTTTCTTCTCGCTCTTCTCCTGGTCGGGGTGGTCTCGATGATGGTTGTGCTGGAGAGCTATGCTGGATCCTGGGGAATGCCGCGTGAGGATCACGATGCCATCATGTGGATAAAGGCACAGAACATGAGCGACGCTGTCTGCGTGAACCTGGACGAGACGGGTGCGTGGATTTATCCTCTCACTGGCGTCCGGGTTGCGAGGGGGAGGTTCACAGGGGGATTCAGCTACCCCCTGCCGGGCATGGTGATAAGAGACCCGAACGATCCCACGGTCCTGGAGGCCCTTGAAAGGCTCGGGCGCAGGAATGTTCTCATATACGTCTCAAGCGTCTCCATCAGCCGTCCCGGGCATGTGCCCCCGTTTGCGGAGCACGCTGGAGCTTTCCCCACAGTGAACATGAGCTTCTCGCCGGAGCACTACGATCTCGTCTACGACAGGGGCGCCAGGATCTACAGGTTCCGCTGAAGGCTGGATCTTATAGTATCGATGTGCTGTGTTGGATAAGTCATGAAAATACGCAAGCGGAAGACGATTTCAGGAATGCATGGAGAATAGATAGGAATCGATATCTCGAGACGTCATCACGGGAGGTTATCCAACACAGCAGTATCGATGCTCTCTTTCCAGCTCTCGAAGTAGCCCCCGAGAATCCTTTGCTTCTGGTCGTCCCAGAGCTTTCTGTAGGTGTAGAAATACTCCGAGATCTCGAGCTCATCGCCATAGACCACCGCGTAATCGCTCATCACAGATGCCTTCACTCTGAGTGGCAGACGCTCGAAGATCCTTATATCGTAGAGAGGTCTGGCCATGCCTATAAGGCTGCGCAGAAGATCGAGGTTCCTCTCTGTATCTCTGCTCCTGGTTATCACTGCGACATCTGTATCCGAGCCCTCCCTGAACTCGCCGGTGACGTAGGATCCGTAGGCTACAACCTCGTGATCCTTCAGAAAGTGCAGATCCCTTCTGATCTCCTCAAGGGTTATCATTGGAGGTACACCTCCACGATCTCCATGAACTCATAGAGGGCTTTCTTTACGTCATCGACTGAATCCAGCGCGAGCTTCTCATCGAGCCTGTCGAATCTGTGAACCGGGTAGTTTCTCAGGCCATTGCATTTCCGCAGCTTCTGAGCGAGATCTGGTTTCAAAGCTCCCATCTCCTCAAGAGACCCTATGTTTCTGTAATCGTCCTCCATTTCCGACATCTCTAAGAAGCATGGCTGCTA